>DATFIM010000220.1 GCA_035270125.1 Halanaerobiales bacterium
ATCCTGGATAATGCCTATGAAGGAATTGTAATTGTTGATAAAGATGGCTATATTATAAGATTTAATCATGCCTATCAGGAATTTTTGGGAGTTAGTGAAAAAGAGGTTTTAGGAAAGCATGTAACAGATGTTATAGAAAATACACGAATGCATATTGTGGCCCAAAAAGGTGAAAAAGAAGTGGGGCATATTCAGGAACTTAAGGGCCACAAAATTGTAGCAAGCAGAATTCCTCTTTATGAAGATGGAAACTTAATCGGAGCAATTGGTAAAATATTATTTCAGGATATTGCTGAACTTAAATCTCTAGCCCAGCGTTTTGAAGTTTTGGAAAACAGATTAAATTATTATAAAAATGAAGTTGAAAGATTACAACAGGCTAAATACTCTTTTTCAAATATTATCACCCAAAATAGCAAGATGGAATATTTGATTAAACTTGCAAAAAAGGCAGCTGATAGTAATTCTACTGTTTTAATAGAAGGGGAAAGTGGAACAGGTAAAGAATTATTTGCCCATGCAATTCATAAATCAAGTGATCGTAAATATGGAGCCTTTGTCCGGGTTAATTGTGCTGCAATTCCTGAAAACTTATTGGAATCTGAATTGTTTGGCTATGAAGCAGGAGCTTTTACCGGGGCTAATAAAAAAGGGAAACCAGGTAAATTTGAACTTGCCAATGGTGGGACTATCTTTTTAGATGAAATAGGATCTATGCCTCTGGAGATGCAGGCTAAATTATTAAGAGTTATACAGGAACGGGAATTAGAAAGAGTTGGAGGAACCGGGACCATAAATCTTGATTTGAGAATAATTGTAGCTACCAATGAAAATTTGGAGAAAATGGTAAAAAATAATAAATTTAGAGAAGACCTTTATTATAGAATAAATGTCATTAGATTAAATTTACCTCCTTTAAGAGAAAGAAGTGGAGATATAGAACTTCTGGTAAAATCTTTAATAAAAAAGTTGGCAAAAGAATTAGATATTAAAGAAAAAGAAATTTCTGATAAAGCACTAAAAAAACTAAAGGCTTATGATTGGCCAGGAAATGTACGTGAACTTCAAAATTTTATAGAGAGAGCTTTAAATCTTGCTCCAGGAAAAATAATATACCCTGAACATTTACCTGAAATTATCAATCAGGGAAATAAAGAAGATAAGAAAAGTGAAAATGATAATCTAACTTTAAATGAAATAGTTGCCAGAACCGAAAAAAGAGCAATTATTGAGGCCATAAAAAAAGTAGATGGAAATAGAACAAAAGCAGCTCAAGACCTTGGGATTCATAGAACTTCTCTTTATCATAAAATCGATAAATATAATATAAAACTAAAAGATGTATAAATTATTATACATAACTAAATAATGTATATATTTTTATACAATGATCCTACCCCGCTAATGACAGCTAAAAGGCTTCTTAATTAGGGGATAAGTGAAATAATTCACTTAATGGACTAAAGTTTAGAATGATTATGTATAAAAATATATACATTATTGTAAAAAGCAAGAGTTATTAGGGGCTAAAAAGATTTTATACTAGTTAAAGATCAAATAATCACTAGAAATATATTATATAAAAGTAATAAAAAGGAAATAAATATCTAATAATTGGAGGTAGATATAAAAAAACAGGGTTAATTTAAATTTTTTTGCTATAAAACAAGTATTTTTAACTAAAAAAGGCATTGTTGGAATAGAGTATGCATACTTAATTAGGTGAAAGATGAAAATAATTTTATTAATTTTTTAAGATAGCATATATTTTTTAAATTTAATTGTGAAAAAAATAATTAAGGAGGAATTGAAATGGATTTTAATTTGAATGAAGAACATAAAATGAGCAAAAAAGTGTACAAAGAATTTGCTGAAAAAGAAGTGGAACCAATTGCAGCTGAAATTGATGAAAGTTGTGAATTTCCAGCAGAAAATGTAAAGAAGATGCAAAAAGCTGATATGATGGGAATACCTTTTCCCCAGGAATATGGTGGAGCAGGTTCAGATACTTTAAATTATGTTTTAGCTGTTGAAGAACTTTCTAGAGCATGTGCAACTCATGGTGTTATTTTATCTGCACACACATCTTTAGGAGCTCATCCGATTTATAAGTATGGTAATGAAAAACAAAAAGAAAAGTATCTAAAACCACTGGCTAATGGAGAAAAAATTGGAGCTTTTGGTTTAACTGAACCGGATGCAGGTACAGATGCATCTGCTCAAAAGACTACTGCTAAACTTGATGGAGATGAATATGTTTTAAATGGAAATAAAATATTTATCACAAATGCCGGGGTAGCTGATATTTTCATTGTGATGGCTATGACCGATAAGAGTAAAGGAACCAGAGGAATAAGTGCATTTATAGTAGAAAAAGATACACCAGGATTTAAACTTGGTAAAAAAGAAGACAAAATGGGAATTAATGCTTCTGATACTAGAGAGTTAATTTTTCAGGATTGTAGAATTCCCAAAGAAAATATTTTAGGTAAAGAAGGTATGGGTTTCAAAATAGCAATGGCTACTCTTGATGGAGGAAGAATTGGGATAGCTGCTCAGGCTCTAGGAATAGCACAAAGAGCCTTAGATGAAACAGTTCAATATGTTCAGGAAAGAGAACAATTTGGTCGTCCAATAGGTAAATTCCAGGGACTACAATGGGAAATTGCAGAAATGGCTACCAAAGTAGAAGCAGCACGCAATCTTGTCTATAAAGCTGCCAAAACTAAAGATAGTGGAGAATCATTTTCAAAAGAAGCAGCTATGGCAAAATATTATGCTTCAGAAGTTGCTTCAGAAGTTGCTAATAAAGCAGTTCAATTACATGGTGGTTATGGTTATATAAAAGAATATCCAGTAGAAAGACTTATGAGAGATGCAAAAATAACTGAAATTTATGAAGGTACAACTGAAGTGCAAAAAATGGTTATTGCAGGTTCTTTGCTTAACTAAAAATAATAGAAACTTAATTAAAAAAAGGAGGTAATTTTATGAATATTGTAGTTTGTGTAAAACAGGTTCCAGATACTAATGAAGTTAAAATAGATGAAGAAAAAGGAACACTTATTAGAGAGGGTGTCGAAAGTATAATTAACCCTGAAGATAGAATTGCTGTAGAGGAAGCAGTAAGATTAAAAGAAAAATTTGGAGGTAAAGTAACTGTAATCAGTATGGGACCTCCTCAGGCGGAAAATGCCCTTATTGAGGCTTATGCTATGGGAGCAGATGAAGCGATATTACTTTCAGATAGAGCTTTTGCTGGTTCTGACACCTGGGCCACAGCATATACTTTAGCTCAGGGAATCAAAGAAATTGGTGATTTTGATTTAATTTTCTGTGGGCGTCAGGCAATTGATGGAGATACTGCTCAGGTTGGACCTCAGGTTGCAGAAAATCTAAATATTCCGCAAATAACTTATGTTTCAAATGTAGAAATTGAAGGTAAAACTGTAAAAGCTAAAAGACAGCTTGAAGATGGATACTGTATTTTAGAATCAGAATTACCTTTATTATTAACTGTTGTAGATGGCCTAAATGAACCTCGTTATCCATCAATTAAAAGAATTGTAGATGCTTATAATAAAGAAGATACAGTTAAAGTCTGGTCTATAGATGATTTTGAAGTCGATGAAGATAAACTTGGACTTGATGCTTCACCTACTCAGGTTTATGATACTTTTGTGCCAACTCATGAGACAAAAGGTGAAATGTTAGAAGGTTCAGCAAAAGAAAAAGTTGAAAAACTGGTAGAAAAATTAAAAGAAGAACAGGTTGTATAAGATAAAAAAAGAGGAGGTCTGCATTCATGTTAAATATTATAAAAAATAAATGTACTGGTTGTGAAGTTTGTATAGATAAATGTCCTTTTGACGCTTTAAGTATGGAAGAAAATAAAGCGGTAGTTGACCATGATAGTTGTACAATGTGTGGAATTTGTGTTAAAGCCTGTGATTATGATGCTATAGAACTTGAAAAAGAAGAAGATCAAACTGAGAAAAAAGATTTATCAGCCTATAGTGGAGTTTGGGTTTTAGCAGAACAAAGAGAAAATGAACTTTTAGATGTTTCTTTTGAACTTATAAGTGAAGGGCGTAAACTTGCTGATGAACTTAATACAGATCTATCTGCAGTTGTTTTGGGCTCAGAAGTAAAAAATGAAGCTAAAGATTTAATAGCTTATGGTGCTGATCATATCTATGTTGTAGAAGATGAAAGATTAGAACATTATAGAACTGGACCATATACAAGTATCATAAGTGATATGATAGCTAAAGCCAAACCAGAGATTGTATTACTGGGAGCTACCCATAATGGACGTGATTTAGGGCCAAGACTATCAGCAAGACTTGATACTGGTTTAACTGCTGATTGTACAAAACTTGAGATTGATGATGATGAAGGTATTTTACTTCAAACCCGTCCTGCCTTTGGAGGTAATTTGATGGCTACCATAGTCTGTCCTGAGCACAGACCACAGATGTCTACTGTGCGACCGGGAGTTATGGAAAAAGAAGAACCAGATTATGATCGAGTAGGAGATATTAATGAAGTTGAAGTAAAATTAGATGAAAAAGATATTAAATCAAAAGTGACAAAAGAAGCTAAAATTATAAATTTAAAATCTGATCTTACAGAAGTAGAAATGTTTACAAAAATAAGAGATATTGTCAAAGAAGCCAAAAAGGGTGTTAACCTGGAAAAAGCTGAGATTATTGTTTCCGGTGGCCGTGGTGTTGGTGAAGCTGATAAATTCTCCTGTATTGAAAATCTTGCTGATAAGCTTGGAGGGGAAGTAGGAGCTTCAAGAGCAGTTGTTGATGAAGGATGGATTGAAAAAGAACATCAGGTAGGACAGACCGGTAAAACAGTTCAACCCAGAGTTTATATTGCCTGTGGTATTTCTGGTGCAATCCAACATAAAGCAGGAATGGAAAACTCTGATCTAATTATAGCTATAAATACAGATGATGAAGCACCAATATTTGATGTTTGTGATTATGGTATAGTAGGAGATCTTCATGAAATAGTACCACTTTTATGTGATGTTTTTGAGGAAGTATTAAACTAAATCTAAAAAGCATTTAGATCTAAGCTAACTAACTTAATATTAAATTAAAGCCAGTTTAGCCAGGGTGTATCTTGTAATAAAGAATGCCTAGGGTGAGACTGGCTTTTTTTATTTTGGAAAAAATAATTTAATATAAAAGGACATTTCTCATTTTTAAAGAATAATTTTATATAGAGTGCTAAAAATAAAAACATATAAATAAAAGGAGAGGATAAATAATGGAAAGAAAGGTAATTGCAAGTGATAAAGCCCCGGCAGCTATTGGTGCCTATTCACAGGCTGTTAAGGCAGGTAATATGCTCTTTGTTTCAGGACAGATACCTTATGATAAAGATGGCAATCCCGTAGATGGAGGGCCTGGAGAACAAACCAGACAATCCCTAGAAAATGTTAAGGCGATTTTAGAAGAAGCAGGCAGTGATCTTTCTAAGGTAGTTAAAGCAACTATTTTTGCCAGTGATATGGAGAATTTTTCAGAAATAAATGAAGTTTATGGCCAGTATTTTGGTGAAAAAGCACCGGCAAGAGCTTTTGTAGAAGTTGCCAGACTTCCAAAAGATGTAGATGTAGAAATCGAAGTTATTGCTATTTGTGATTAATCATAAATTGTAGATAAAAAGAGGATTTTCCTGAATTATACAGAATTATTAGATTAAGGAGGTTTATTAGTCATGGTACTTGAAAAATCAACTGCTTTAGCTATGCGCTGTCCTACCTGTGGCAGGCTAGAGATAGAACAACTGAATATATTTCAGCTATCAGGAGGTAGTAGTCATGATATTTACTGTGAATGTGGCAGTAAAAAAATGTCTATTACTAAAAAAGGTACTGATCACATAAATCTTGATTATTATTGTATAATCTGTGATCACGAACATTCTACCTTAATTCCTGCCCAGGAGTTCTGGTCTAAAAACAAAGTTAGCTCTATTCTTTGTCTTGAGACAAAACTTAACCTGGGATATTATGGTCCCTATAAGCAGATAAAGGAAAAAATACGAAAACAACAAAAAGAACTTGATTCCATGGCTAATGATTTAGGTTTTGAAGATTTTGCTGATCCAGAATTAATGCTCGCTATTTTAGATTACCTCCATGATATTGCTGCTCAGGGAAATCTGTTTTGTGAATGTGGAAGTCATGATATAAATGTAGACCTTAATTCAGATGAAATAAAACTTTCCTGTAATAATTGTGGAGCTACTAAAAAGATACCGGCTCAAAACAGACAGGAACTGGACTATTTAAAACAAAAAGGGGAACTTATGTTAAAAATACCGGCTGAGGCTGGTAATAATCCAAAAGATCCCTGGATCAATATATAGGATCAATATATAATATATAATTTCAAAGGAGGAATTTCTATGAATTTAGTTCCAATGGCCGATATTCTAAACAAAGCAAATGAAGAAGGCTATGCTGTAGGTGGATTTAATATTAATAATATGGAATTTTTGCAGGGGATAATAGAAGGTGCTGAAGAGGCTAATTCTCCTTTAATTTTGGCCACAAGTGAAGGTGCTATTCGTTATATAGGAATGGAATATGTTTTAGGTATGGTAGAAGCTGCAACTAAAAATACAGATATTCCAGTTGCCCTCCATCTTGATCATGGCAGTAGTTTTGAAAAAGCTATGGAATGTATTAGAAGAGGATATTCATCAGTTATGATTGATGGTTCTAAATATCCATTTGAAGAAAATATAGCTATGACCAAAAAAGTTGTAGAAGCTGCCCATAGTGTTGGGGTTTCTGTAGAAGCAGAGTTGGGTAAATTAGGTGGTACTGAAGATGACCACACAGTAGAAGAAAGAGAAGCTACTTTTACTGATCCTGATGAAGCAGTTGAATTTGTAGAGAGAACAGGTATTGATGCTTTAGCTGTTGCAATTGGTACTGCTCATGGGGTTTACAAAGGTGAACCGAATCTTGATTTTAAAAGATTAGAAACTATTAATAATAAAATAAATATTCCACTTGTTTTACATGGAGCTTCTGGAGTACCAGACTCTGATGTGAGAAAAGCTGTTTCTTTTGGAATTAATAAGGTTAATGTGAACACTGCTTTTCAGCAGGCATTTACTTCTAAAGTCAAAGAACTTTTTGCTGAAGATCCTGAACTTTATGACCCTCGTAAATATTGTGGTCCTGGTAGAGATGCTATTAAAGAAAGAGTGAAAGAAAAAATAGATGTATTGGGTAGTAAAAATAAAGCTTAAAGGCCTCGTATAGATCGTTTAAACATAGCTTTATGTTTAAGCGATCTCTTCTTTTTCTCTCTACGCTAAATTTTCAATCTCATATCCAATTATTATTCTATTTATTATAATATTATATAATTAAATATTTAGGCAAAGGAAGGATTTACATAATGATAAATTTATGGATAGAGTTTGCCATTATGGCATTTTTGATTATAATTTCTGGTACTTATCTATCAAAATATGGAGATGTAATATCTGATAAAACAGGTTTGGGACAGGCCCTTATTGGTTCTATTCTTGTAGCACTAGCTACTTCGCTTCCGGAGTTAGTAACCAGTATTACTTCTTCTTTAGTAGATGCCCCCAATATTGCTATTGGTAATGTTTTTGGAAGTAATACTTTTAATCTTATGATTTTAGCTGTAGCTGATATGATTCATGGTTATAGTCATGATGAACCGATAATGTTACAGATGAGATACAGTAACATTTTATCTGGTTTATTAGGGATGCTACTTGCTATTGTAGTTACTTTTAGTATGTTAGTCGGTCATTTAACAAATATTAGATTAGGAATAATGGGGATTGGACTTGATAGTATACTTATTATTTTAACCTATATTTTTGGGATAAGGCTTGTCTGGCGTTATGATAAAAAGAATCCTTTAGATCAAAAGGAAGTCAGAGAAGAAGAATTAATCGAAAAAATGAGCTTAAAAAAAGCAGCTATTGGTTTTTTCATTAGTGCAGTTGTAATTGTCTTTGCTGGTATTAGATTAAGTATTACCGGTGATCAGATTGCAACCATGACCGGAATTGACCAGAGTTTTATTGGTAGTATTATGGTAGCAGCTGCAACTTCACTTCCAGAACTTGTTGCTACAATTTCAGCCATAAGTATAGGGGCTTATAATATGGCCCTAGGAAATGTTTTTGGAAGTAATATTTTCAATATGATAATTGTATTTTTCGCAGACGCTTTTTATAGAGAGGGCTATATTTTAGCATCTGTTGATTTTGTTCATTCTCTTACTTCGATGATTGTTCTTTTAATGAGTACAATAGCTGTTATCGGATTGTTTTACAGATCTAAAAGAACAGCATTTAATTTAAAAATTGGTTGGGATTCTTTTTTGATTGGATTAATATATTTTATAGGTGTTTATCTATTGTTTAGATTAGGTATAAGTATTTAAATAAAAACTAAGACATTATTTTATGATGAAAGGCGGAATTGATTTTGCTAAATATTACTGAACTTGAGAAAAAAACAATAACTGAATTACATGATTTAGCTAAGAACCTTGGTGTAAAAGGTTATACTCAACTTAGAAAAAAAGATCTAATTTTTGCTATTTTAAAAAAGGAAACTGAAAAAGGAGGACATATCTTTGCCGAAGGTGTTCTGGATATAGTAAATGGAGAGGGATATGGATTTTTGCGTCCTTCAAAATATGTACCTTCAGGTGATGATATTTACATATCTGCTTCCCAGATTAGACGTTTTGATTTGAGAACAGGAGATGTTGTTTCCGGTCAGGTTAGAGAACCGAAAGATAGTGAAAGATACTTTGCTATTCTAAGAATAGAGGCGGTGAATTATCAGGATCCGGAAAAAGCTAAAGATAGGGCCTATTTTGAAGATTTAACTCCTCTTTATCCAGAAGAAAGGTATCGTCTTGAACACCGCTCCGATGAGATTTCCAGTAGATTAATTGACCTTATATCACCAATCGGTAAAGGACAGAGAGGACTCATTGTTTCTCCACCTAAGGCAGGTAAAACTGTTTTACTAAAAAAAGTTGCTAATAGTATTCGAGAAAATTATCCTGAATCAAAATTAATGATTTTACTTATTGATGAAAGGCCTGAGGAAGTTACAGACATGAAAAGGTCTGTGGATGCTGAAGTTATAAGTTCTACTTTTGATGAGCCAGCTAATAATCATCTGCAGGTAGCTAAACTAGTACTTAAAAAAGCTAAAAGACTTGTTGAACACAAAAATGATGTAGTAATTCTTTTGGATAGTATAACCAGACTGGCCAGAGCGGCAAATGTAACAACCCCTCCAAGTGGTAGAACTCTTTCTGGAGGTCTTGATCCAACAGCCATGCATTTTCCTAAGAAATTTTTTGGGGCTGCTCGTAATATAGAAGAAGGTGGAAGCTTAACTATACTTGCTACCAGTCTTGTTAATACTGGTAGTAGAATGGATGATGTTATTTATGAAGAATTTAAAGGGACAGGTAATATGGAATTACATTTAGATCGTAAACTTGCTGAGCAGAGAATTTTCCCTGCTATTGATGTTCAGCGTTCAGGTACCCGTAAGGAAGAAATGTTACTAAGTGAGGAAGAATTAGAGGTAATCTGGAATCTTCGCCAAAATGTAGCTAATATTAATTCCTCGAATATAATGGATACTTTAATTAGACAATTAAACAATACTGAAGATAATGAAGAGTTACTAAAAGCTCTGAAAAAGATTTTAAAATAGAAGAGGAGAACTTAACTCTTGCATAGATAAATTAGCTGTGTTATAATCACAATAGTGACTAAAATTAAGCTTAGAAAATATAGAGTGAGGTGAAAGTAATGCAAAAGGAAATTCATCCAGAAATGAAAGAAACTACTGTCACCTGTGCCTGTGGTGAAGTTTATCATACTAAGTCAACTAAGGATAATATCCGAGTTGAAGTTTGTTCTAGTTGTCATCCTTTTTATACAGGAAAGCAGCGTAAAGCTTCTACTGGAGGTAGGGTTGAAAGATTTAACAAAAAATATGGAATTTCTGAAGAATCTGAAGAAGACGAAGAATAGTTCAGTAAAAATTCAGACGTTTATAGCAGGGCTAATGCTCTGCTTTTTTGTTTTTCATTTTATAAGTTAATGAGAGGTGTAAGTTAATGTATAAAATAGGTAATAGTGGATGGTTAGAAGTTATAACTGGCCCTATGTATTGTGGGAAAAGTGAAGAATTAATAAGAAGAATTAAAAGAGTTAAAATAGCTCAAAAAAACATAAAGGTTTTTAAACCTCTGATTGATAATAGATATTCTAATGATAATGTGGTTTCACATAGTGGAAAGTCAATTGAAGCTGTTCCAGTTGACCATCCTGAAGAAATATATAATAAAATAAGTGAAGAGGTTGATGTAGTAGCTATTGATGAAATCCAATTTTTTCATCCAGATATAGTTAAGATTTGTGAAGGACTTGCTAATAATGGAGTTCGCGTTATTTTAGCCGGTTTGGATCGTGATTTTAGAGGAGAACCTTTTGATCCTGTTCCTGAACTTATGGCCAGAGCAGAATATGTTGATAAACTCCATGCAATTTGTGTTCAGTGTGGAGAACCGGCTACCAGAACTCAGCGTTTAATTGATGGTGAGCCAGCTTCCTATGATGATGAAGTAATTTTAGTTGGAGCTGATGAAGTTTATGAAGCTCGCTGTCGCAAATGCCATGCTGTAAAAGGAACTTCGGACAAAAATTAAGTGAGGTGGAATAGATGTTTGATCTTCGAGAAAAATTAGATAATCTTGAAGAAAAGTATAACAATTTAAATGAAAAGTTAAGTGATCCTGAAGTAATAAATGATTCAAATAAATATCAAAAATTATTGAAAAAACATGCTAAGTTGAAAAAGATTGTAGATAAATATAAAAAATATAAAGAAGTTATGAATGAAATTGAAGAAGCAGAAGCTATTCTTGAAGAAGATGACGATGAAATGAATGAATTAGCTGAAATGGAACTTGAAGAACTTGAACCACAAAGAGAAAAATTAGAGGAAGAACTACCAATAATGCTTATTCCTGATGACCCTGATGACAAGAAAAATGTTATTTTCGAAATTAGAGCAGGGGCTGGTGGAGATGAAGCAGGACTTTTTGCTGCAGATTTATATAGGATGTATTCCCGCTATTCAGAAGATCAGGGCTGGGAAGTTGAAGTCATGAATGCCAGTGAATCTGGAGTAGGTGGTTTCAAGGAAATCACTTTTAATGTTAAAGGTGATGATGTATATAAGTATTTAAAATATGAAAGTGGTGTCCATCGTGTTCAGCGTGTTCCTTCTACTGAATCAAGTGGAAGAATTCATACTTCTACAGCTACAGTAGCTGTTTTACCTGAAGCTGAAGATGTTGATGTTGAAATTAATGAAAATGACTTAGAAATTGATACTTTTCGTTCAAGTGGTCCTGGAGGACAGAGTGTTAATACTACGGATTCAGCTGTAAGAATTACCCATGAACCTACAGGGATTGTAGTATCCTGCCAGGATGAAAAATCTCAGCACAAAAACAAAGATAAAGCTATGCGTATTTTAAGAGCAAGAGTTAAAGAAAAAATTGAAGAAGAAAAAAGAGCTGAAAGAGATGAAGCCCGCAAAAGTCAGGTAGGTACTGGAGATAGAAGTGAAAAAATAAGGACCTATAATTTCCCTCAGGGAAGAGTAAGTGACCATCGTATTAATCTTACTGTTCACCAATTAGAAAAAGTTCTTGAAGGTGAATTAGATATGATTATTGAACCATTAGTTGAAGAAGATATGAAAAAAAGGCTTGAGAAGGTGTAGAAGTGAATATCAAAACTCTTTTAAACAAAACAACAGAATTTTTTAAAAAACAAAACATCCCCAACTCTCGACTGGATGCAGAGGTCCTTCTGGCAGATCTTTTGGATATGGAGAGGATTAAATTATATGTTAATTTTGATTATCCTTTGACCAAAGAGGAACTGGCTGAATATAGAAAAAGAGTTGTTCGCCGGGCCAAAAGAGAAGCTGTTAGTTATATTATTGGCTATAAAGAGTTTATGTCTCTTGAATTTGAGGTGGAAGAGGGAGTTTTGATACCAAGACCGGAAACAGAGCTTTTAGTAGAAAATATACTTGATTATTGTGAAAAAGAAGAACTTGAGTCTCCTAATATAGTAGAAGTAGGGCCCGGGAGTGGAGCAATTATGGTAAGTCTCGGGCATTATCTTTCTGATCCAAAAATTTTGGGAATTGATATTTCTCCTAAAGCTGTAAAATTAAGCAGGAAAAATATTAAAAAACATGAATTAGAAGATAGCCTTAAGGTAAATAAAGGAGATTTACTTCAGCCTCTTTTGGAGAGGAATACTCAGAATGTGGATATAGTAGTTTCCAATCCACCGTATATCAATGATGAAGATATGAAAAATTTGCAACCTGAGGTAAAAAAAGAGCCTGAACTTGCTCTGGCTGGAGGAGAAGATGGTCTTGATGTTTATAAAAAATTAATTCCGCAGGCAGGCTCTGTATTAAAAAGTGGTGGATTATTGGCTTTAGAAATTGGACATGATCAGGGCCAGAGACTGAAAAAATTTATTAAGCAAACTAAAAACTATCAGGAGATTGAGATAAAAAAAGATTATAATGGAAAAGATAGAATGATTTTTGCCCGGAAAAAGGAGAAATAATAATGAATTATAAGACCTCCTTAATAGAGATACCAAAGGCTTTAATTCAAAAAAATAATATTGAGCAGATAAAAAAGCTTTCTGCCTTAAAAAAAGCTAAAAATCATATTTTAAGTGGTGAACTTGTTGCTTTTCCTACAGAAACAGTCTATGGTTTGGGGGCTGATGCTACCAACGGTAAGGCTGTAAAAAAAATATTTAAAGCTAAGGGAAGACCTCAGGATAATCCTTTAATAGCTCATATCGCAAACTTAGATCAATTTGAAAGAGTTGTTGATACAAAAATTGATAATGATCTTGAAAACATTATAAATACTTTTTGGCCAGGTCCACTTACAGTTATCCTACCTAAAAGTAATCTAATTTCTAAAATAACAACTGCTAATTTAGATACTGTTGGAGTAAGAATGCCTTCACATCCAGTTGCTCTATCATTAATAGAGATAACTGATAGGCCGCTAGCTGCTCCAAGTGCTAATACTTCAGGTTTGCCCAGTCCTACCAGAGCTGAACATGTTCTTGATGATTTGAAGGGAAAGATTCCTCTTATTTTAGGAGGAGGAGCCTGTAAGGTAGGAGTAGAATCTACAATCATTAAAGTAGAAAAGGAAAAAATCATTATCCTCAGACCGGGAGGAATAAGTAGAGAAGAATTAGCTAAAATAAGTGAGAGAAAAATTGTGAGAAAAAATAATTCAAAAAATAATAAACCACTTGCTCCTGGAATGAAATATAAACATTATTCTCCTGAAACTAAAGTATTTTTATATACTGGAAAAAAGGAAAAATTACATAGATACCTTAAAAATAATGAAAATAAAAAATTAGCTTTAGTTTTTACATCAGAAACTATAGATGAGTTAAAAAAGAGAAATGAGTTTGTTAAAAATAAAAATATAAAAATTATCGATATTGGATCAAAAACGGATTTGAAATCCATAGCCAATAAATTATTTTATATTTTACGAGAATTAGATAAGAGTGAAAATGAAATTATAATTGTTGAGAAAATTCCTGAAAGAGGAATTGGAGAAGCAGTAATGAACCGGCTATATAAAGCAGCCAGTGAAAAACTATAGTTTACAGGAGTTTCCAGGTAAAATTAAATAAATCATACAATATAGGTAAAAGACTCATTAATCAATTATTTGATACATACTAAAATTCACTTCTTTAAAAATAAGGTTACCTCAGCTAATGA
>DATFIM010000221.1 GCA_035270125.1 Halanaerobiales bacterium
TATTATATTGCAGTTCAGAGCCTGTAATTTCTTTTTTTACAAGAACTCCATCTGTATGGGTTCCTCCAACATCTATTCCTAAAATCATTAAATCACTCCTTTTTTACTCTCTTCAAAATATATTATATAAAATTTTATAAAAAAATAAAACTGCTAAAGATTAATTAATCTTTAGCAGTTAAAGGTGAGTTATATAAATTTTTAAAAATTATTTATATACTTTTTCTAGTTTTTCTTCTTTGATTATTAATGCTGTTTTGCAAATGCCTTCTGCTATACTATCAAAGTCAGGCACTTTACCATATTGAGCAAATATAGTTTCAGGTCTACCATCATTAATTAATATTCCATCCACCTGTTTTAAATCATCTTCAGCAATTATATTTATTCTCCAACCTTCTTCCATCAAATTTTCTACTATATTCCAAATTTCAGATAAAAAATCAGTGTCTTCTAAATTTTTAATATTAGTTTCAAATTTTTCATTAATTGAATTAATTAACTTATCTTCATCTAAATTTAAAATCTCTTTTCTATTCATATTTTCACCTCTTTTTAAATTTAAAGGCAAGATTATTAAAATTAATTGAAACTGATTTTCATTTACTAAAATTATATCCAATAGTATATTTTTTGTCAAATGTTTATAACTATATTGAGATTAAATTATCTAAAATTTAGAACTTCTTCTTTCTAATAAAGCTACATCTCTCCAATTTCCTTCTGAACTTTTACCTAATTTTTCTCTAATACCAATTAATCTAAACCCAAATTTTTTATGGAGATATATACTTATTTCATTTTCTGGAAATATTTTTGCTTCTAAAGTCCAAAATCCAGCATCTTCTGATTTTTTTATCAATGATTTTAATAATTTTTTCCCAAATCCATTCCCCTGGTATTCAGGATCTATATAAATACTTACTTCTGCAACTCCTTCATAAGCTTTCTTTTTGTAAACTGGACTTAAAGCAGCCCAGCCATAAATTTTTTCTTTATTTTTGATAACCAATCTACATTTTTTAAAATGACCTTTATCCCATTCTTTCCAATTAGGGGGATTATTATCAAAAGTTGCATCACCGCTTTTTATTCCCTTTTCATATATTTTTTTGACCTGATTCCAATCTGTTTTTTTCATTTTCTTAATTTCATAATTCATCTAAAAAACACCTCATAAAATATATATTAGTATACTTACTGTCTCTTTTTAATCCAGTTAAGAATAAAAAGTATTCCTATTAAAAAAGCAGGCCCTGCAATTGTTAAACTCCAGATGAAAAGTGTAGTTATTTCTACTCTTCCAATTATCATGAATATATAATATAATCCACCTGCAATAAAGACTATTCCTCCAACTATCTCTATTTTCCAGCTAATTATTAATACCACTATTAATATCAAAACAGGAATATTATGAATAAAAAATCCTAGCATTTGCTCTGAAAAACTTAGTTCAGGAGAAAAAACATCTAATGAGAATAAAAATAAAAAACAAATAAAAAGAATACTCAGGATTCTTGGCGCCCAGTATAAATACTTATTTATTTTTCTCATTTAAAAAACTCCTCTCATAACTACTTAATAGTTAACATAAAAGTGACCTTTCATATTAGTAAATAATTCTTTTACAATATCTTTATATTTATCTTTAACATAACAGTCAGGTAAAAAATCTGTAATTTCTTCAATTTGTTTTTCATCAAAAAATAACTTCACCGCTCCCTGTGGAGTAAAAGCTAAATCACTATCCAACTCATCTCTATTCAACTTCTGCAAATTAATTTTACCATTATTAATTTTAATTTGTATCATTTCTTTATAATTATCATAATTTAAGGTTAATTCTTCATTACTATAAATAGTATTTTTAATTCTTTTTTCTAAAATAGGTTTTATTTTATTTAACAACTTAAATTCATCAATTATTTTTAATTGATATGAATACCATCTTCCACCTGTAGAGCCAATACTTTTAAGATATTTAACAAACTTATTATTTTCTTTTAAATCTGTAGTTATTTTTTTATGTCCTTCATCTTTAAAATATTTTATAAGTGACTCATATTGATCAAAAGTAAGATTATTTGATATATCGGAAATATGAATTTCATCTCCTATATCCATAGTTAAGTAACCTATTTTATTCTCTAAATTCTCGATAATATAATAATCTTTTTTAACCGGATCAGAAAGATAATTATTTAATTGAGCTTTAATAATTTTTCTATCTTTTATTTTACATAAATCATAACTATCAACAGTATTTTTATATGATTTAATTAAAAAATCAATATCTTTACTTTCAGCTTTTCTTAATTTTAAATTATTATTATTATTGAGATCAAGATCAAAAAGATCTATTTTTTCATTAGTCATTTCCACTGCATAATTAAATCCATAACGCCTATAAAAATAAGGAATTCCTTCAATTACTGCTAAATTATAATTTAACTCTTTACATTTTTCAAAAAACATCTCAGTTAATTTATTATTTATTTTCTGACCACGATATTCAGCAAGAGTACCTGCAATACCATATTCTGCTGTTTTTAAAATAACATCACCGTATTTTACTGGTGTATCAAGTAGGCATAAAATACCAACATACTTCTCTTTTAGCTGATCATAAGCATAAAAGTAAATATTATCTTCTTTTTTTGGTGATCTATAAAATAGATCGTCAGCTAATTCATATACCTCTTGATCAAATATTTTCTTAATCATATTTTTTAAACCTTCAAAATCCTTTTTGGTTCTGGCAATTTTATATATAATATTACTCATAAATTATTCCTCCATTCGATTATGCTTCTCACTAAACTAAATGTCCTTAATAATATTGATTAGTATATCTACAATTTCAATTATTTTATCAATGTCCACTATACCGATATTGTCTTTTTTTGTATGAGTAATATCCTGACTTTTATCACTTTCTGTAAACCATTCCGAGGAAACTGCAATTGCTGGTATATCATGTTGTAAAAAGATACTATGATCGCCCTGTTCCCATTGTACTCCTTCTTTTACATTCTGATAATCCTTAATACTACTCAATGCCAGATTTTTTAATTTTTCTGGTAAATCAAAAAAAGAAAAGGTGGTTTTCCCTTGTTCATAAGCTGCACCATCAATATTAATGTTAAGTAAAATACTTTCAAAATTTCCTTTGTTTTCTTCAATGTATTTCATCTGGCCAGGAACTGCATAATAATCTTCACCATTGAATGCAACCAATTCTATTTGTTTATTTCCGTCGTAATTTTGTAACAATTCTGCAAGTATTAGTAAAACAGTTATACCTGTAGCATTATCAGTTGCACCGGGCGTCCCTTTTTTAGAATCTATATGAGCTGTAACAACAATTCTTTTATTACCTACTGCTCCAATACTTCCAACAACATTGTATCCATAGCTGGATATTCTTTTAGATGAAATTTTCAGGGAAACATTTTTTCCAACAAAACTAATAATTTTTTTACTCTCTTCTTCTGTCATATATACCGAAGGAATATCAAAATCCCCATCTTCGATAAGTGGGAAAGGATAAACTCCTCCTGCAAGCGAAGTATTTCTATTTGTTGCACAAATAATTGCTGAAGCCCCTGATTTTTCTATTGCTGCTACTATCCTTTGATGTTCTTCAGGATTATAAAAAACAAAATTTTTGGGCATAAGCTGTTCTTTTGCTAGTTCTCCATGAATTAAAAGAATTTTATCCTTAAAATTTCCATTTTCTAATTCTGATATCATTGATACACTTTTTAATTGGCTTGTCCCTTGAAAACCAAGTGAATACGGACTCACTTTAACCCTATAATCTTGGTTATTAACTTGCAAAACTGCTCCACCGTTTTTCCAGTCAATTGCACTAAACTCCTGGGATATTGTTTGCCAGCCGAAAAAATTTAATTTTTTCTCAAAATAATCGCTTGCCTGCCTGTTGCCTTCACTACCAACAACTCTTTCTGCTATTTTGATACATAGTTTATTCATATATTCTATACATCTTTCTTTACACTTTGCTTTATCCATTTATTACCTCCATTTTTGACTAAAGCAATTTCAGCTGTTTTCTTTTCAATATCATACAAATTCTTTAATTTCATATATTCATTTAAATCTTTAGCAAGAATCGAATGACCTTCCTTTGCTTCTACATATAGTTCTTTTTTATATTTTTTTATTTCTTTCTTTATAAAATCAACTTCATTATCATCCAATTGTTTTCCATCTTTTTCAAATTGAAATTTAATAACTGATTCTGCAGGAAGATCCCAGTACTTAAATAAATTCACTATCTGGTCTCATATTATCATCATATTCATTTGTACTCAATTTTTATCCCCAAATTATAATTTAACATTTATCATCTAACCAATCTATAACTGTATCCAGCATAAGCTGTATATTACCTATTTGACAATGATTATCAGCTTGTTCATCTTTTGTAAATACTCTTTCAGTAAGTGACTTCACATTAGTTAACGCCCTTTTTTGCATTTTGTGCATTTTAAATGGAATAAAATGATCATTTTTAGCTGTCATCAAAAAAACATTTTGCTTGACTAATTCTGAATAAAGATTTGATTCATTCAAGTTCATTGCATATTCAAATGCTTCAACTGGATTATCATTTTGAGTAATATGCATCAAATTTCTTATCTCCCAACTTTTCTTCCCACCTTTTTTAACTTGTTTTTTAAAGGATTTTATTGTATAATCTCTAAAAAATTTAATGAAAAAGATCATTAACCAACGAGCAATAGCCGGTGGGATTTTCATATAATCTATTGCATGACCAGTAGCTATTACATTTTTGATCCGGGGCTCAAATGCCGAAGCTCTTAAACAAAACCACCCTCCCATAGAAATTCCAAAAATGGATACATTATCTATATCAAAATAATCTAAAATCGTTTTAACAGGTTTTTCCCACCTATAGTCTAAAGCTAATCCTTGCTTTATTAAAACTTTCCCCTGGCCAGGCCCTTCAAAACCTAAAACTTCAAAACCATAATCTCTAAGGTATTTCATCATATAATAAAACTCTTCAATAAAAGAATCAAAACCACCATGTAATAGTATTGTCCCTTTTTTCTCTTTTTCAGGTATTAATCTAATTACAGGTATATATCCAGACTCATATGGTACTTCAAGTATCTCTTTTTTATCCTCCACAATAGCTTTATAAAATAACTCGGAAAATTTATCATATAAATATTCCTTTTCAAATTTCTCGAATGTATAAAATTCAGCTGCACGATAATAAATAGCCGCATTCATAACTTTGTCTTCTGAAATAGCTTTTTCTGCAAATTTTCTCATTTCTGCTTTCCATTTTTTAAATGAATCAATTTTTTTCCCAATCATTTTAAAATCTTCAAAATTTGCAAACCCCAATGAATACCAGCGATTAAGTTGAAAATTAAACACTTGTTTTTCATTAAAATTAAAATAACCAACAGGAAAAGATATATCTTGCCCCTTATTTCTATTCATAATTTTAAATCACTCCATTATATATTTTAAAATTATAATGCCTGCAATTATTTCTACTTTCATTAACTGTCCTGAATTAATTATCCCAAAGATTTGAGGTATACTTTCTGTAATAAACTCAATTAGCAAATAAAGTAATTTGCTTATTATAATCTATATCAACAAAGGGTATATCATTTTTTATACGATACTCAGCTGCTTCTATATAATCTTTCTGCCAATTTCCTAATTCTGGATAATAACTTCTATATATAGAACTTAATAAAATAAATTCTCGCAATCTAAAAAACAAAGGTAATTTTTCAATCCAAAAAATATCAATTTCATTCTCTTGCTTATAACCAGTAATAAATTTTTTAAAAAGTTTTTTATTATATTCAATATCCATATTTTTTGGATCTCCACCTAAAAGATAATAAAATAAATATACTGCAATATCATATATAAACCAATTATACTCACATTCATCAAAATCTATTACTGTGATTTTATCATTATCATATATTAAATTACCAAAAAAATAATCACCATGAGTTAATCCATAAGAATCTTTATTAGTAGGCAATTCACCTAATCCTTCTTTAAATTCTTCCAAATTCTTAATGATTTTTTTATCTGGAATAACATTTTCAGCTATTTCTAAATATTGATTATCATCCCAGCTATCTCTTTTAAATTTAATATTTGTATTTTTTGAAGCTTTGTGTATTTTACCTAATGCTTTCCCTGCATTATAAAAATTCTGATCAGTATGCTCTTTTTTATTCCAATCCACACCTTTAGCTTTCTCAAAAACTGTAAGAAAATATAATTCTTCATTACTTTCAATTTCTTCTATAAACTTATTGGATAATATTTTTAAAGGTTTAGCAATTGGTACATTATAATCATCCAAAATCTTTATAAATTTTATTTCTTCCTTTAGTTCAATTTTATTTCTATGAGAGGGATGACTTAAACGCAATATATAACTTTTATTATCTATAATTCCTTCATAAACAAAATTTTGGTATCCATTTAATTCTTTTAAATTACTAACATTATATTTATCTTTCAGTTCATAATATATTTTATTTCTAATATCCTCTCTAATATGCTCTTTCATATTATCTCCACCTTATATCTATCTTTTATATAATTTTTTCTTCAAATAAATCTCTTAAAGCAAAGGCAATATCTGCAACATACCAATAATAAGAACAATCATCAAAATCTAATATATTAATCTCATTTTCTGGTAAACTTTCATCAATAAGATTTGCCCGAATACATAACATTATGTTTGTTTTTTCGGGGATTTTTAATGAATTAAAATCATAATCAATTTGTTCAACAATTTCAATGGCTTTCTTATCATTCAAAATAGGGTTTTCTTTTTTACTTTCCAGAGCTTTTCC
>DATFIM010000222.1 GCA_035270125.1 Halanaerobiales bacterium
GAAAAAATAATAAATAAGGAAATAGAAGGTGATTACAATGAAAAAGAAAATAGTTATTGGAACGAGGCCAAGTAAACTTGCGTTAATCCAAACAGAAATTGTGGTAAATAAACTTAAAAAAAATTATCCAAATATTAATTATGAAATTAAAAAAATTAGCACCAAAGGTGATCGAAGGCTTGATAAAAGCCTAAGTTCACTGCAGAAAGAAGGTTTCTTTATTAAAGAAATAGAGATTGCTTTACTTAATGGAGAAATAGATGTTGCAGTTCATAGTGCTAAAGATTTACCAACAAACTTGCCAGAAGAAGTGGAAGTAGTCTGTATAGCTGATAGGGCTAATCCCCTTGATACTTTTATTGGCAAAACCAATAAAAAGAAAGGACTAAAAGAGTTGGAAACTGGTTCCCGACTTGGAACTGGAAGTTTACGTCGTCGTTCACAAATTCTTAATTTTCGTAATGACTTAGAAATTATTCCAGTGCGGGGAAATGTTGAAACTAGAGTAGCAAATTTAAAAAATGGTAAAAAAAATTTAGATGGATTGATTCTGGCAGCAGCAGGATTAGAAAGATTAGGTTTAGAGAATGAAATAAATGAATATATTACTCCAGATATTTGTCTTCCAGCAGCCAGACAGGGAGCAATAGCACTTGAAATTAGAAATGACAATAAAATTATAAAAGATATTTTAAAAAAGATTGAAGATGATAATATTGCTGACCCAGTATGGGCTGAACATGGATTTCTTTCTTATCTGGAAGCAGGCTGTCATGCGCCTATAGGGGCTTATTCTCAAGTAAAGGAGAATGACTCAGAAAAATTAATAATTAGAGGAACAATTGGGAAGATAGATGGTAGTGAAGTTTTACGGGATAAAATTGTTATTGATAGAAAAAACTCTAAAGAAAAAGGTAAATTATTGGCGAAAAAGATGCTTTCAAATGGAGCAGATGAAATTATGGCTGAATTGGAGGAGGAGTTGTAATAAAGATGAGTGGTAAAGTATATTTGTGTGGAGCTGGCCCTGGTGACCCCGAACTAATTACGCTAAAGGCTAAAAGAGTACTTAAAGAATCAGATGTAATTTTATATGATCGGCTGTCAAATAATGATTTATTGAAGTATAGTTCTGCTGATACTGAATTATTTTATGTTGGTAAAAAGGCTAATCATCACCATTATATCCAGTCTGAAATTAATAATCTACTTGTAAAAAAAGCTGAAGAAGGTAAAAAAATTTGTAGATTAAAAGGAGGAGATCCTTTTGTTTTTGGACGCGGTGGTGAAGAAGCTACTATTTTAAATGATAATGGAATCGATTTTGAAATTATTCCAGGTATTAGTTCATCATTAGCTGTGCCTTCTTATGCTGGTATCCCAGTTACTTATAGAAATATTTCTTCTTCTTTTGCTGTAATTACAGGACATGAAGCCGCAAATAAAAAAGAAAGTTCAGTTCAGCTAGAAAAGATAGCTAATTCTGTTGATACACTTATTATATTAATGGGTGTGAGCAAATTATCTAATATAACTGAAAGACTTATAGAAAGTGGATTTGAAGTAACTACACCCGTAAGTTTATGTAGATGGGGAACAAGAGTAAAACAAAAAACAATAACGGGAAATTTAGAAGATATAGTTAAAAAAGCAGCAGAAGTAGATTTTAGATCTCCAGCTGTAATAATAATCGGAGAAGTTGTGAAGAAAAGAGAAGAATTAAAATGGTTTGAAAACAAAGAACTTTTTGGGAAAAAGATTTTGGTTACAAGGCCTGCTAAACAGGCAGATAAGTTTTGTAAAATTCTTGAGAGAAAAGGGGCAAAAGCCATAAGAGCTCCTATGATTGAAATAAAAGAACCTGATGATTTTTCCGATTTGGATAGGGCAATTTCAAATTTGGACAAGTATAAATGGATTGTATTTACAAGTGTTAATGGAGTAGAGAAATTCATGAATCGACTTTTTATTAATAACCAGGATTGTAGAGAATTAAAGGGAATTAAAACTGTTGTAATCGGGAAAAAAACTGCCCAAAAATTAAAAGAGTATGGAATTAAATCTGATTATATGCCTGTAGATTATTCAACTCAGGGAATTCTTTCAGGAATAAAAGATTATGCCAAAGAAAATAATTTAAAAATAAATGATTCTTTTTTTCTATTGCCTAGAGCAGATATTGCTCCTAAAACTTTAGAAAAGGGGTTACATAATATGGGAGCTAAAGTAAATAATATTGAGGCATATAGAAATGTGATACCAAAAATTAATAAAAAATATTATAGAATGCTTTATGAAAATGAATTAGATCTTTTAACTTTTACAAGTTCATCAACTGTACTTAATTTTATAAAAGGAATGGAAGATTATTTGGAGAGGGATATTAATTTAGATATAAATAATGAAGTTAAAGTAGCCTGTATTGGTCCCGTAACTGCCAAGACTGCTCGCGAAAGTGGAATTGAAGTAGATATCATTGCTGAGGAATATACTATTGACGGACTCTATAAAGCAATAATTGATTATTATAAAAAGAGGTGAGTATTATATGAAATTGGGAAAAAGGCCACGAAGATTAAGAAAAAATAAGAATATAAGGAATTTAATAAAAGAGACGAATTTGAATATATCAGATATGATTTATCCTCTTTTTGTTGTAAATGGAGAAAATATATATCGAGAAATTCCAGCTATGCCTGAGGTCTATCAGATGTCTATTGATAATATTTTAAAAGAAGTAGAAGAATTAATAGGTTTAGGAATAAAAGGTATAATACTTTTTGGGATTCCTGAATATAAAGATGAGATTGGATCATGTGCCTGGCAAAATGATGGGGTTGTTCAAAAAACAGTTAGAAAGATTAAAAATAAATATCCTGATTTTTTAGTAATTACAGATTTATGTCTTTGTCAGTATACTTCACATGGTCATTGTGGGCTTGTAGAAGATGGAGATATAAGAAATGATTTAACTTTAGATAAATTATCTAAAATTGCTATTTCGCATGCTAATGCTGGAGTAGATATGGTAGCTCCTTCAGATATGATGGATGGAAGAGTAGAGAAGATTAGAAATGATTTAGATAAAAATGGTTATAAAAATGTAGCTATTATGTCTTATTCTGCTAAATATCATTCTG
This sequence comes from Halanaerobiales bacterium, assembly GCA_035270125.1. Classification (NCBI taxonomy): domain Bacteria; kingdom Bacillati; phylum Bacillota; class Clostridia; order Halanaerobiales; species Halanaerobiales bacterium. Next base: position 3,141 of record DATFIM010000222.1, read on the forward strand.
GATTTTATGGTCCTTTTCGAAATGCAGCACATTCAGCTCCAGAAGAAGGGGATAGGAGTACATATCAAATGGATTCTGCTAATAAAAATGAAGCTTTGAAAGAAATTGAATTAGATATTAATGAAGGTGCAGATATAGTTATGGTTAAACCAGCTTTATCATATTTGGATATTATAAATGAGGTGAAAAATAATTATAAAATACCACTAGCTGCCTATAATGTCAGTGGAGAATATGCAATGGTTAAAGCTGCAAGTAAAAAGGGGTGGTTAGATGAGAAAAGAGTTGCACTTGAAATTTTAACTTCAATTAAAAGAGCAGGTGCAGAAATAATTATTAGTTATTGGGCAAAAGATTCAGCTAAATGGCTTAAATATGGAGAAAAATAGGAGGTATTATTTATGTTAGGTTCAGAAAAAGAATTTGAAAGAGCTAAAAAGGTAATTCCAGGTGGTGTTAATAGCCCTGCCCGGGCATTTTCAGCAGTAGATATGGATCCTATTTTTATCGAAAAAGGAAATGGCTCATTAGTTTATGATATCGATGGTAATAGTTATTTAGATTATGTCAATTCCTGGGGGCCAATGATTTTAGGATATAATCCTCCAGAAATCATGGGAAAATTGGAGGAGCAGTTAAAAAAAGGTAGTAGTTTTGGAGCTCCTACAAAAATAGAAACTAAAATGGCAGAGTTAATTAGAGATGTAGTACCTTCTGTTGATAAAGTAAGAATGGTTAATTCAGGGACTGAGGCTACAATGAGTGCGATTAGGCTTGCTCGTGGATATACTAATAGAGATAAAGTAGTTAAATTAAAGGGGTGTTATCATGGCCATGGAGATAGTCTTTTAGTTGATGCTGGTTCAGGAGTTGCTACTTTAGGAATAAAAGGAAGCCCTGGAGTAACAGATAATATTGCTAAAGAAACTATCGTAGTACCTTATAATGATTGTGAGGCAGTAAAAAAAGTTTTTGCTGAATTTGGTCAGGAGATAGCCTGTATTATTCTTGAGCCGGTTACAGGTAATATGGGAGTTATTAAGCCGGATGATGGTTATCTTAAATTTTTAAGAAAAATAACGAATAATTATGACTCTCTTTTGATTTTTGATGAAGTGATGACTGGATTTAGGCTGGCCCTGGGAGGAGCTCAGCAGTTATATGATATTGAGGCAGATCTTAGCACTTTTGGTAAAATTATTGGTGGAGGTATGCCTGTTGGAGCCTTTGGGGGCAAAAAGAAAATAATGGATTATATTGCTCCTGTAGGACCGGTCTATCAGGCAGGAACTCTTTCTGGAAATCCTCTTGCAATGAGAGCAGGTTATGAAACAATAAAAAAATTAAAAAATGAACCTATTTATGAAAAACTTGAAGAAAAAGGGAAATTATTGGAGAAAGGGATTAAAAATAATATTGAAGAACTTAAATTCCCAGCAGTATTTAGTAGAGTTGGATCTATGTTCACTTTATTTTTTAGTAAAAATGAAATAAATGATTATCAAGAAGCAAAAAATTGTAATGAAAAGGTTTTTGCTGATTATTTTAAAAAGATGATTAATAAAGGTATATATTTACCTCCTTCTCAGTATGAAGCTAATTTTTTATCTAATGCACTAACAACTGAGGAAATAAAGAGAACAGTAAAAGCAAATTATCAAGTTTTAAAAAGTATAAAGGGGGAGATGCAATGAAAAAAATAAAAAAAGCAACAATAATTTTAAGTCATGGTAGTAAAAATGAAAAAAGCAATAAACAATTTAAAAGATTAGTTTCAAAAAGTCATAATAAAAATAGGTATATTAAGGGGGCTTTTTTGGAATATGGAAAGCCTCGGTTTGAAAAAGTAGTAAGAGAAATTTTAAGTAATAATATAACAGACATTACTATTTTCCCTTTGTTTTTATTTGGAGGTTATCATGTTAGAGAAGATATTCCGGAAAAAATTATTAAATTAAAAAACAAACATCAAGAGTTAAATTTTACTCTTATGGAACCATTAGGACTTAGAGAAGATTTTTCTGATTTTTTAAAGAGTCAACTAAATTATAACCAATATAGATCTAAAATAATATAAATATATTTTATTAAATTCTCCTGTTAAAATCAGGAGAATTTTTTTATTTTTAAAATTATTAATTTTTAAAAAGTCATAAGCTGTTACTTATAGAATAGATAAAAAACTATTATTTTACATAATAAGGAATTTCATATTAAAATTAACTCAGTGAAACAGATTGAGATTTTTTTCACATTTAAATTCAATCAAAAATATACTTTAGGAGGGATGATATGAGTTTTAAGGTGAATTATGAAAAGATGGATCAAATATTCAATGAATTAAAAAAAGATTACAAAGTATATGCACCGGTCCGTTTAAAAGGACAGGGGCGATATTCAGATACTGATGTGACCCGCTATAAAGAAATTGATTCAGTTTCTGAAATAGTTTATGATGAAAAATCGGATTTTTCTCCAAAAGAAGTGATACATCCTATTACTCAGACTCTATTTTATTTTACAGAACATCAATTTAGAGAGAGTGAGGTGGATGATAAAGAATTACTGATTTTTGCAAGACCATGTGATATTAATGGATTTAAACGAATGGATAAAATATTTTTAGAAAACGGAGACTTTTCTGATAAATATTATAAAAGAATGAGAGATAAAGTTAATTTTGCTCTAATGGAATGCCAGGAAGGTGGTTGGGACAGTTGTTTTTGTGTATCAATGGGATCGAATGAAACTGATGATTATAGTCTGGGCTTTAGATTTAATGAAGATAATTTAAAAATAGAAGTTAAAGATAATGATTTTTTGAATTTTTTTGAAAATGAATCTGAAATAGATTTCAGTCCAGAATTTGTTGAAGAAAACAATACCAAAGTAAATATTCCAGAAATTGATAGCGAAGAAATTTTACAGCAAGTATATGATTTAGATATGTGGGAAGAATATAATGATCGTTGTGAAAGTTGTGGAGCCTGTACTGCTTCCTGTGTAACATGTAGTTGTTTTACTACCAGAGATGTTACCTATACTGAAAATGGCAAGGCTGGAGAGCGAAGAAGAAATTGGGCCAGTTGTTTACATGAGGATTTTACAGAAATGGCTGGAGGACATAGTTTTAGAGAAACACCTGCAGAGAGAATGAGATTTAGAACACTTCATAAAATATATGATTATAAAGAAAGATTTGGAGAAGATCATATGTGTGTAGGTTGTGGTCGTTGTACAGATGCATGTAATGAATTAATATCTTTTTCAAGTACAATAAATAAGCTAAGTGAAGCTGTGCAAAATCTTAAAGCTTAGATAGGAGGGTTAATATGTGTAAAAGTAAAGAAGATAATGAATTAAGACCTGAGCCATTTGAAATATTGGATATAAATCCTCAGACAGATAAAGAATATATTTTTAGAGTTAAATGTGATAAAGAAGTTAAACCTGGACAATTTTTTCAAATTTCACTACCTAAAATAGGTGAGGCTCCTATTTCTGTAAGTGGAATTGGAGATGATTATTTAGAATTTACTATAAGAAAAGTTGGAAAATTAACTAATGAAACTTTTGATTTAAAAGAAGGTGATGATCTATTTTTACGTGGTCCTTACGGAAATCATTTTCCACTAGAGAAATTTGAGGGTAGTGATATTGTAGTAGTAGCTGGTGGTACAGGAGTTTGTGCTGTAAATAGTCTTTTAGAACATTTTTATGACAATTTTGAGAAAATGGGAGATGTTTACTTTCTGACAGGATTCAGAAATCAAGAGTGTATTTTATATGAAAATGCTTTAGAAAAATATGACGATAAGTTTACTGACACAGTTTATACTCTTGATAATGAAAAAATTCAAGGTTTTGAAACAGGTTTTGTAACTGAATGTATTAGCCATGTTCCTTTTGATAAATTAGAAGATTATCATGTAGTAATTGTCGGCCCACCTCCAATGATGGAAGCAGCATTTAATAATTGTGCTGCACAAAATGTTAATGAAAAAAATATATGGGTTTCTCTTGAAAGAAAAATGTCCTGTGGGATTGGAAAATGTGGGCATTGTAAAATAGGTGATAAGTATGTTTGTGTTGATGGACCAGTTTTTAATTATCCAGAAGTAAAAAATCTAATAGATTAGGAGGTAATTTATATGAGTGAAAGTAAAGATATTGATATTAATGTGGGGGAATTAACCTCTAATTGTTTTCGCCAGTCAAAAGTGGATGGTGAGTGTATGTTACAGATGAGAGTACCAGGGGCTGTAATAGATGCAGATAATCTCGAATATGCTCAACATATTGCAAAAAAATGGGGAAATGGAGATTTTCATATTGGTACAAGACAGACTCTTTCCATTCCTGGAATAGATTATGATGATATAGATGAAGTAAACAGTTATTTGAAAGATTATATTCAGGATGTAGAAGTAGATATGTGTGGAGTTGATATGGAAGTTGATGAAAATGGATTTCCCAATCTGGGTGCTAGAAATATAATGGGGTGTATCGGTAATGCACATTGTGTAAAAGGGAATGTTGATACAACTGAACTGGCAAGGAAATTAGAAAAAAGAATTTTTCCCAGTCCATACCATATAAAAATCGGTGTTTCTGGTTGTCCTAATGATTGTGCAAAAGGACATTTTAATGATTTTGGTATTATAGGCCTGGTTGATCCAGAATATGAATATGAACGCTGTATTGGTTGTGAAAAATGTGTTGAAGCTTGTGAAAGCCATGCAACAGGAGTTCTTGAGATAAATGAAGATGGGAAAATTGAAAAAGATGATTGTTGTTGTGTAGGATGTGGTGAATGTGTGGTAGCCTGTCCAACAGGTGCGTGGAAAAGAAATCCAACTGATTATTATCGAGTTACTATTGGAGGTAGAGCAGGTAAACAGTATCCACGTTTAGGGAAAATGTTTTTAAACTGGGTAACTGAAGATGTTGTTCTAGGTATTATAGATAACTGGGAAGAATTTTCTGCAGAAGTTTTAAATTATAAACCTATTTATTTACATGGTGGTCATTTAATTGATATGGCAGGATTTTATAACTTTAAAGAAAAAATTCTAGAAGGTGTAGAACTTAACCCTAAAGCTGAAGTTGCAGAACATATTTATTGGGATGAAACAGAATATAGGGCTAATATTCATGT
>DATFIM010000223.1 GCA_035270125.1 Halanaerobiales bacterium
AATTAGTATTTTTAACAGTAGATGGTAGGCAGCCTGAATTAAGTGTAGGAATTACCTTAAAGGAATTGGCGTATTTTATGAAGGATTATGGTATTATTAAGGGGATGAACCTTGATGGTGGAGCTTCTGCAAGAATGATAGTTAGAGGATATACTATGAGTAATCCAAGTAGTGAAAGACTATTAAGTAATGGAATAATCTTTTATAAAATTAAATAAATTAAAAATAAATAAAATAAATTTTAGAATTAGGAAGGGATTTAATATATTATCTAGAATATGTAAAAAGGAGGGATATTTTATATGAACAGGCATTTATCTATAATATTTATACTAACTTTTGTATTAATTATTATTTCAGCAGCACCGGTTTCTGCTTTTAGACTTGATAATGTTCATTATATTATTAGTGGAAATGGAGAAGAGATAACTTCTCTCAATCTTAATTTAAATTATGATCTTGATAATGTAAATGGTATTGATGCTTTTTTAAAATATTATCATGGAGATATTAAATTTGAAGGTAGTTGGAAAATTAATTTTTATCACAGACCTGATAATAACCTTAATTTAGAATTGTCTCTTTTGGCAGCTTTAAATAATCTCAGTCCTGAGCCAGCTTTAGGTATTTCAGGAACTAATAGCTACCAGGGAAGTAATGATTTTTACTGGGGAGTAAAATATTTACTTAGTGATAATCGTTCTAAACCTGTAATTTATGAAGGTGGAATAATACTACCTTTAAATCAATCAGGTAAACTAACAATTGGTTTAAGTAATTCATACTGGGATTTAAATGATCCTAATTTCAATCTTGGATTTATAGCAGAATTTTAAGTATATAAATTAATTAATATATTTAATAAGGAGAATTGTGAAATGAAGAATTTTCTCAAATATCTTGAGAATTTCAAAAATACACAAATAATGGTAATAGGTGATATAATAGCAGATGAATTTTTGATAGGCAGGCCAGAAAGATTATCCAGAGAAGCACCGGTTCTTATTCTTCGCCGTAATAATCAAAAGATTCTTCCTGGAGGGGCGGCAAATGCAGCTTATAATATTAGTGCCTTAAAGGGTAAGATAAAGCTGGCAGGAGTTATTGGTTATGACCGCACCGGGAAACAATTAAAAGAGATTTTAAAAGAAAAAAACATTGATATTTCAGGAATAATCAGCTCTGAAGATAGGCCAACTTCTTTAAAAACAAGGGTTTTAGCTGGTGGTGACCAGGTAGTAAAACAGCAAATAGTGAGAATTGATCATTTGAAAAATGGAGGAATTGGCGAAAAATTAGAAGATAAAATTTTTAACAAAGTTAAAGAAAATATAAAAAAAACAGATGGTATTCTTTTATCAGATTATGGTAATGGAGTTTTAAGTTCTAATTTAAAAGATAGAATAATTAATTTTGCTCGTAAAAAAGGAGTTTTTACTGCAGTTGACAGTAGATATAACCTTTTAGATTTTAAAGGAGCTAATCTGGCTACTCCTAATTTAGAAGAAGCAGGAAAGGCTTTTGGAAAAGAACTTGAAAGTCAGACAGAAGTAATAGAAGCTGGAAAATCACTAATAGACAAATTAGATTTAGATCATTTACTTATTACTCAGGGTAGTGAGGGAATGACCTTATTTAATAAAAATGGCGATTATGAACATGTCCCGGTTGCCAATTTTTCAGAAGTTTATGATGTAACAGGGGCTGGAGATACAGTTATTGGTACTCTTGTTTTAAGTTATGCTGCTGGAGCCTCTATTTCAGAAGCAGTACATCTTGCAAATTATGCAGCAGGAATAGTAGTCCGTAAAAGTGGAGTTGCAGTAGTAAATCCTGAAGAGCTAAAAAGAGAAGTGTTTGCAAATGAAGAATAAAATAAAAGAAATCTCAGAATTAAAAAATATAGTAAAAAATCATCAGAGACAGGATAAAAAAGTTGTTTTTACTAATGGTTGTTTTGATTTGCTTCATATCGGTCATATTCGTTATCTATACAGAGCAAAAGAATTTGGGAGTATATTAGTAGTTGCTCTTAATAGTGATAAATCAGTAAAAAGTTTAAAAGGTGAAAAAAGACCGATTATTAATGAAAAAGAAAGAGCCGAAATATTAGCTGCTTTAGAAATGATAGATTATATAACAATTTTTGATGATTTGACCTGTAAGAATATTTTAAAAACTTTAAAACCTGATATTTATGTTAAAGGAGGAGATTATACCCGTCAGACTCTTCCAGAATGGCCGGTAGTAACTAATTATGGAGGAAATGTAAAATTAGTTAAAGAAATAGAGGGTCAATCTACAACTTCTCTAATTGGTAAAATCGCTAAAATTTATGATGATAATGAGTAAATTTATTATAAATAATTTTTTAAGAGGGGTGATATGCTGTTTAATGATTGGGAATTACGGCTGGTCTTGATCTTAGTAGTGATGGTGGTGATGCTGACTGTAATTGATTTAGGTATTTCTTTTGAGGAGTTGTTAAATTTCATCATTTAATGGGGTGGTTTGATGTATAAGCAGCAAGAAGTTGACGAGGTTATCAAACAGGCTCAAAGCGGTGATAGGGGGGCAATAGAGTATTTAATAGGTCAGAATATGGATATTGTCTATGCTAAGGCAAAGTACTTTTTTATTAAGGGGCTAGATAAAGATGATGTAATTCAGGAAGGAAGAGTCGGTCTTTATAAGGCAGTTAGAGATTATAAGATTGATAGAAGAGCTTCTTTTCGGGGATTTTCTCAATTATGTGTACACCGCCAACTCGTTTCTGCAATTAAAAAAGCTAATAGACAAAAACATATACCTCTAAATACTTCTACTTCATTGGATAAAACCATTGATTATGATGACAGCTCAGGTAGAAGTTTTAATGAGATATTGCCTGATAAAGATAAGAATTTAGAGGAAGATTTTATCTATCGAGAAGTTCTCAAAGTAATATTTAATGATATTGAAAAAGAGCTTACAACTCTTGAACTTGAAGTTTTTTTTCAATATCTGGATAGCAAATCTTATAAAGAAATTTCTGATTTTCTGGGAGTAAATGTTAAAACAGTAGATAATGCCCTACAGAGAGCAAGAAAAAAGATCGATGAAATTAAGTGTAATTATAATCTTAAGGATCTGGTTGGTTAATGGGAGTTTTGAAAAAGATTTTATTTGATTTTGTTTATCCTGAAAAAGAAAAATGCTTTATCTGTGGGAAAGATATACTTTTATCAGAAGTACCATTTCT
>DATFIM010000224.1 GCA_035270125.1 Halanaerobiales bacterium
TTTTCTCTTATTTCTTTTAAACCTTCTAACATAAATTGATAATGACGGAGATTTGCTTCTGGAAAATCAGTATTTAAAACAAAAAAGACAGATAAACTTTTATTAAGTTTATTTGCCCTTTCAATTGCAAATTCTAAAGCATGATTATAGTTTACTCGTTGTGAGGCCTGCATCCAGTAAAATATTTGCTCTTTATTTTGTACCTGCTCATCATTGAGCGGCTTTATTCTTTCTTTTTGAATCATAGTGATCATTCCTTTTTGAATAATTGATTACTTTATTAATAAAAATATCTACTAATTCTGGATCAAATTGTTTTCCAGTTTCTTTTTTTAGATTATGAACTGCTCTTTTTTGACTAAAAGCATTTTTATAAGGTCTTTTACTTAACATAACATCATAAGCATCTACAATTGCTATAATTCTGGCGGTTATAGGAATTTCTCTACCTTTTTTGCCTAGAGGATAACCCTTTCCATCCCATCTTTCATGATGATATAAAATGCCTTCAGCAATACTACTAAGCTTAGGGGTAGTATTTGCTATTTGATAGCCAATCTCTGAGTGACGCTTTATTTCTTTCCATTCTTCTTTATTTAATTCACCATTTTTTTGTATAATATCTTTAGAAATTGCCACTTTTCCTATATCATGCATTTCAGCAAGAAGCTTTAGTTTCTTTATAAAGTTAGCGTCAAGGCCGATTTCTTCACCTAAGCTAACAGCCATATTTTTTAACCTATTACAGTGTTCTTTACTTTCACAGGTGTTTTGGTGAAAGGTATTTTTAAGTGAATTAAGAATAGAAGTGTGCATATCCTGACTTTCACTTAATTTATTTTTATACATTTCATTTTCTGCTCTTTTAAAAACTTCATTTAAGTCCTCATTACTATTATCTCTGGAGGCAAAACCTAAGGCAATACTTGGTTCAATCGGGTCTGCATTCAAAGAATTAACTTCCTTTTTTATTCTTTCAGTTACTTTTTTTGCTCCCTGATAATCAGTATGAGGTAAAAGGATAACAAATTCATCTCCACCCCAGCGTGTGATTATATCCTGACTGCGGCAGCTATTTTCAATTTTTTTGGCCATTTTTTTAAGAAGCTTATCTCCAGCATTATGGCCAAAAGCATCATTGGCAAGTTTTAATCCATTGACATCACCGATGATAATAGAAAGAGTATTAAGACCCATTTTGTTAAAGCGATTCATTTCTTTTTGAAAATAATTTTTGTTAAAAAGTCCGGTAAGACTATCTTTATAAGTAAGCTTTTTTATCTTTTTATTAGCTTTTTTCTTTTCAGTAATATTTCGGGAAATACCTACTATTTGTTTAACTTTTCCCTGGGAAATAACCGGGGAAAGCTTGGTATGCCAGTACTCTATTTTATTATCTCTTTCTACTTTTTCATCAAAATCTATTGCTTTTTTCTTGTCTATACATTTTTTGATCTTTTTATTAATAAAATTACCATATTCTTTTCCATATAATTCTGCTGGTGTTTTTGAGATTATTTGTTTTTGGGGAAGTTCAGCATGTTTTTTATAGGCATTATTTACTTTATTATATCTATATTCTACCTTGTTAACATCGATTAGGACTACTGAATCAGTTGTATTATTTAAAATAGTATTATATTTTTTAGCGAGGTCTTTATATTTGTATCTCACAGAATTATTTAAAAAGTTTATAGTATAACTTAAGAGATTTAAAACAAGATAATTGATAAAATAAATAACAGGATTAAGGGCTGGATCTGGATGATTAAAAAGTAAAGTTAATAATAAAAAAGAGAAAAATATATTAAAAATAAAAAGAGTTTTATCCATTTGAAAAGTTGCATTTAATAATAAAGAAAAAACTACTATCATTACTGCTAAAGTAAAATGAAAGTTATTAGAAAATGTATTAAAAAGAAGATGAATCAAAGAAAGATAGGCAGTTATCAAAGTTACTTTATATATATTTTCTTTAATTTTTTTGTTAAAAAAGCTTAAAGTGATAATAAGAGTTAAAAATATTGCAATAATTAATCTTAAATAAAGAGGTAAATAAGAACTGGCATTAATTATACTTGTTTTATATAAAAACCCAAAGATTATAAAAAGAATAGTAATAGCAGTTAAAACTAT
>DATFIM010000225.1 GCA_035270125.1 Halanaerobiales bacterium
AAATAAGAATACACTCCTGCACTCAATTTTCTGATCATTCCTGCTCGTAACATAAGTTTATGACTGGTAACTTCTGCCTCAGCAGGTGTTTCTTTTAAAGTTGGTAAATAATATTTAGACATTTTCATTAAAATCACTCCTTATTTTATCAATTTCTGTCATTAAAGCATCAAGTAAATTTTTTTCTTTAACTGTTTTTATTTTTTTTCCTTTTTTAAAAATAATTCCCTGTTTCCTTCCACCAGCAATTCCAATATCAGCCTCTTTTGCTTCACCAGGACCATTTACTTCACAACCCATAACAGCCACTGTAATTGGAAGTTCAATACCTTCCAATTTTTTCTCAACTTTTTCCACTAAAGTAGTTAGATCAATATTGGTTCGACCACAGGTGGGACAGGAAATAATTTTTATACCTTTTTGTCTTATATCCAATGATTCCAATATATGCCAGGATGTTTCTACTTCTTTTATAGGATCTCCTGTTAAAGATACTCTTAGAGTATCGCCTAGTCCCAAGGTTAATAAGCTTCCTATTCCTACCGCGGATTTAACTACCCCTTTTTTAGGTGTACCAGCTTCAGTAATTCCTATATGAAAAGGATAATCTCTTTTTTTAGCCATTAGTTTATAAGCTTTTATAGTCATCCAAATATCTGTAGATTTTAAAGAAATAATAATATCTTCAAAATTATTGTCTTCAAGTATTTTAATTTGATTTAAAGCACTTTCAACCATAGCTTCAGCAGTTGGATGTCCATATTTTTTTAACAATCTCTTTTCAATAGATCCTGAATTAACACCAACTCTTATTGGTATATTAGCACTTTTAGCTTTTTTTACTACTTTTTCAACTCTTTCTTTACTACCAATATTACCAGGATTAAGTCGTAACCCATCTACACCACTTTCAATAGCTTTTAAAGCAAGCCGATAATCAAAATGGATATCAGCTATTAACGGAATAGAAATTTTTTCTTTTATATCTTTAATTTTTTTTGCACTTTCTATATCTGGTATTGCTACTCTTATCAATTCACAACCAGCTTTTTCTAGTTTGTGAATTTGCTTTACTGTATTTTTTACATCAGTAGTTTTAGTATTTGTCATTGATTGAATACTGATTGGAGAATCTCCTCCAACAGCAACATCTGCAAAAAAAACTTTTTTAGTTTTTCTTCTATGCAACTTGTACCCTCCAGTATTTTAAACTAATTTATTTAAAAAATATATTTGCAATATCACGATAAATAATAAAAACCATTAATAACATCAATAAAGCAAAACCAATCATGTGAATTAAACCTTCTTTTTCAGGGGGAAGAGCTTTCCCTCTTATTTTCTCTACTATAATAAAAATTAATCTTCCTCCATCAAGAGCTGGTAATGGTAATAAATTAATGATTCCTAAATTTATACTAATTACAGCCATCCAATTTAACAAGTTTTCAAATCCAGTTTTGGCTGCCTGACCAACTACATTGGCAATCATTACCGGTCCTCCTAAACCCTCAGCAGATCGGGCTTTAATCATATCAACTACACCCATAATTATTAATCTTGTAGAATAAATTGTTTGATTAAATCCCTGGGTAACCGCTTTTATTGGCCCAACATTTTCCCGAATTATTCTTGCCGAAATACCAATTACCGCTTTATCTAATTGTTGATTATACTCTGGAGTAAGGCTAACATTAAAAATTTCATTATCTCTTTCAACTTCTAATTTTATTTCTTGCCCTTCAGCTTTACTTAATAAATTGGACATTTCCTGCCAGCTTTCAGTCTCTTGACCATTTACTGCTACAATCTGATCTCCAGGTTGCAAACCTGCTTCAGCAGCTGGCATTTGTGGTGTAATTTGTCCAATTTCTGTTGTATTAGATTGACTTACAGGTAATCCATAACCTAAAAATATAATTATAAAAATTATAAATGCAAGAACAAAATTCATAACAGGTCCCATAATAGATACTAAAAATCTTTCCCATGGTAATTGTTGATCAAAAGTTCTACCATTTTTTTTAGTTTCTTCATAAAGTTTTATTTCTTCTTCTGAAGAATCATCATCTGGAGGAAATTCTCCAGTCATACTACAAAAACCACCTAAAGGTACAGCTCTAATTGAATAAACTGTCTCACCTTTTCTTTTAGATATCAATTTCGGTCCAAATCCTAAAGCAAATTCTTCTACTCTAATTCCTATTTTTTTGGCAGTAATAAAATGGCCAAATTCATGAACAAGTATTAAAACCCCTAAAACAAAAATAAAACTTAATATTGTTACAAACATTATTTACATTCCTCCTTGGCATTTTTCCTGGCCCATTTATCTATTTCCATTATGTCATCAATATTTGGGAAATTTATTTTTTGGTGTTTCCCGAGAGTCTTTTCAATGATTTCAGAAATTTCTAAGAAAGATATTTTTTTATTTAAAAACAAATTTACAGCAACTTCGTTGGCAGCATTCAAAACAATAGGCATACTTCCACCTTTTTTACCTGCTTCATAAGCAAGTTTTAGATTTGGAAATTTATTAAAATCTGGTTTTTTAAAATTCAATTGTCCAATTTCAAATAAATCTAATGATTCTACTTCACCTTTAATTTTATTAGGATAAGTTAAAACACTTTGAATTGGTGTTTTCATATCAGGTACTCCAAGTTCAGCTGTAATAGTTTTATCACAAAATTCAACCATGGAATGAATTATACTTTCTGGATGAACAACCACTTTAATTTTATCATAATCTACATCAAAGAGCCAATGTGCTTCAATCACTTCTAATCCTTTATTCATCATAGTGGCTGAATCAATAGTAATCTTGTTCCCCATATCCCAATTAGGATGATCAAGGGCATCTTCAACTGTGACATTATTCATTCCTTCTTTGTTTTTATTAAAAAATGGTCCTCCTGATGCTGTCAAAAGAATGTTTTCAATTTCTTTACTTACTTTATCTTCCAATAAATGAAAAATAGCATTATGTTCACTATCCACCGGCAGTATTTTGCCATTTTGATTATTTAAAATTTCTGCTATTAAATGACCACCAATAACTAAACTCTCTTTATTTGCTAATCCTAGTGTATGACCAACCTCCAGGGCAGCAATAGAAGGTTTTAATCCTGCTGCTCCGACTATACTATTAATTACTAAATCAAGATTAGAAAGTGAAGCTATTTTTTCTAAATTTTCTTTACCTTGAAGAACTTCAGTAGAACTATTTTTAAGTTTATTATTTAATATTTTAGCAGATTTATTATCAATTACTACAGCATATTTAGGATTATATTTTTTTATCTGTTTTTCCAATAAATCAATATTACTGTATGCAGAAAGACTTAAAACATTCCATTTATCATCCAAATAATCTATTACTTCTAAGGTTTGTGTTCCAACAGAACCGGTTGATCCTAAAACGGAGATATTTTTCATTCATTTTTCACTCCTCAATAATATTTATTAAATCTGCTTGGATAAAAGCTTTTATTAATACTAATACTGCAGGTCCTACTATAAATCCTATTAATCCCATTATTCTAAAACCTGCATATAAAGCAATCATTGTCGATAATGGATAAATACCTAAACTTTTCCCTACTATTTTTCCTTCAGAACCAGATCTAATAGCAGCAAGAATAATATGTAATATAAATAAACTTATTCCTTTACCTATATGACCTATTATAATATTATATATTATTAAAGGATAAAACATCAAGGCAGGTCCTATAATAGGTATTAGATCAAGAATGGCAGCTGAAACAGCTATTATAAGAGAATACTGACTTCCAATAATCATCAGGCCTATCCAACTTATAACTCCTGTAATACTTATTAGTATTAATTGAGCTCTAATAAACCCTATAGCAGAATTTATTAATTCATTTCTAACCTTTTCAGCCTGTGGTTTCCATTTATCAGGAAATATATTCAAAAAATATTTGTTTAATTTTTCTTTATCTTTACTAATAAAAAATGTAGCAATAAAACTTAAAAATAAAATTGTAAAAAACATAGGAAGTTTACTAAGATATGATAATATAGTATTAATAAAACTTATTAAACCATTTTTGATATTTTCATATATCATTTCTAAATTAGAACTTAAAATATTTTTAATTGGCTCTGATAGTTTAAGTTCATTAATTAAATTTGTTAACTGATTATTTTCTTGAAAAAACCATTTAAAACGATCATTAAGAGAATTATAATCAGGTAGATTTTTAAGAGCCCTATTTAACTCAAGATAAGATTGGGAAATTCCAAATAATATAAAAGTAACAATTATTGCAATTGCTAATACCAAAACAATAATTACACTAAAACCTCTATTTAAAAAAGTATTTTTTTCCAACCAATTAACTATCGGATCTATTAAACTTGCAAAAATAATTGCTAAAATAAAAGGGGTCAAATATATTAGAATATATTTAAACACAAATATTGATATAATTAAAATTCCAAATAAAATTAAATATTTTTTAATCCAATCTTCCATAATAATAACCTCTTTTTTCTTTTTTTAGAACATAAAAATAATAAAATAATATGTAAACACACTTGTGAAAATCAAACTATCAAAACGATCAAGTATTCCTCCATGGCCAGGTATTAAATTACCAGTATCCTTAATATCCATGTCTCTTTTTATACTTGATTCAAATAAATCTCCAAATATTGCAAATATAGCACTTAAAATACCATAAATTATCCAGTGAAATGAAAATAAATTAATAGAAAATACAAAAATATTAATTATAATCAAATTTAATATAATACCACCAAGAGCTCCTTCAATAGTCTTATTTGGACTAATTTTACTGGCAAGAGGTTTTTTTCCAAAAAGTTTACCAGTAAAAAATGCTCCAATATCAGTTGTCCAGGTCGAAATCAATGCTAACCATATAGGAATTGTTTCATGAATGGTAGAAACATCAATATTTCTCAATAGAATAAAAAATGACATTCCTCCCCCAATATAGATAAGTCCAAGAATATTGATTCCTAAATTATAAATTATTTTATGATAGCTATTTTTAAGAATATGATAAACAATTAATATAGAAAAAATTAATGCAATAAAAAATCCAATGGATAAATTTAAATAATTGTTACTACTTAAATATGTAAATAAAACTATAACTAAATTTAAAATGATTAAAAATAATTTATTTTTTTTATAGTCTAATGGTAAAAGATTTGCAAACTCATTAGTAGCTAAAATACTTAATGTAGCTGCAAATATAAAGAAAGGGAAAGACCCCAAAAATATAAATAAAGCTATAATCAAAAAAATTATTAATGCGCTTATAACCCTTTTAAAAAGCATTATAATCACCATCTTCATTTAAAGAGCCAAATCTTCTATTTCTTTGATGAAATTCATTTATCGCTTCCTGTAAATTATCTTTTGAAAAATCAGGCCAGTAAACATCGGTAAAATATAGTTCAGCATAAGCTGATTCCCAGAGCAAAAAATTGCTTAACCTTTTTTCTCCTCCTGTTCTAATTAAAAGTTCTACATCAGGAATACTATCCAAATATAGATAAGAGGAAAATTTTTTTTCATCCAGGTCTTCAACATTGACCTTATTTTTTATGATTTTTTTAGCTGTATCTACTATTTCAGCTCTCCCACCATAATTAAACGCAATATTTAAGATTAAGTCATTTTCATTTGCAGTTTTATTTTCTAAATATTCTATTTGATTTACTATATTAGATGGTAATGAATTTTTACGTCCAATAATATTAATATGAACATCATTTTCTTTTAAAGCATCTAGTTCATTTTTAATTGTGTTTTCAAAAAGATTTAATAAAAAGTTTACTTCTTTATCAGGACGTTTCCAATTTTCAGTAGAAAAAGCATAAACAGTTAAATAATTAATTCCCATTTTACCTGCTGCTTTTGCTATTTTTTTTAAAGTACTTACCCCTTCTTTATGACCTTTTCGACGTGGTAAGCCTTTTTTTTGAGCCCATCTACCATTACCATCCATTATTATAGCAACATGTTTTGGAATAGTCATTACTTTTCCTCCTATATTTAAACTAAGTACCCCC
>DATFIM010000226.1 GCA_035270125.1 Halanaerobiales bacterium
ATCATATTCTTCTATACCCTCAGCTACTACTTTTAAATCCAGACTGTGAATTAATTTAATTAGACTTTCTATTGAATTTAATTTTTCACCGGCAATAAATCTTTCTATCAATATTTTATCCAATTTAATATAATCTGCAGGTAAGAATGTAAGCTGACTTAAAGATGAATAACCTGTACCAAAATCATCTAAAGCTATCTTTACTCCTAAATCTTTTAGATTATCAAGAAATTCAAGAGACTCATTTTTATGTTCAATAAGAATATTTTCAGTAATTTCAATTTCAATATACTCTGGTCTGATCTCATATTTTTCCAGAGTATCTTTCAAAAATTCAACATATTTATCATCATTTAACTGTTCTCCTGAAAAGTTAATAGCTACTGTTCTTGCTTCATAACCATTATCCTTCCAGTCTCTAATTTCCTCAACTGTTTTTTCAGTTACCCATCTACCAACATCAATAATCAACCCTGTCTCCTCTGCTACTGGTATAAATTTACCAGGAGATATATCATATTTTTCTAATCTAAGTAAAGCTTCTAATTTATCTGCTTTACCAGTTTTTAGATTTACCTGAGGCTGAAATTTCAATTTAAATCCATTACTTTTTATAGCATCTCTTAATATATTTTTAATTCTTTTCTTTTCATTTAACTTTTTAGTCATATTTTGATTAAAATACATATAATGACTTTTACCTTTTTTCTTTACTCTATACATTGCAGTATCAGCATTAGTAATTAATTTATTCATATCAGTACTATCCTGAGGATAAAGAGTAACCCCCATGCTAAATTCTATATGTAATTCATTATTAAAAACATTGATAGGTTTTTCAAGATGCTCTGTAATTTTATTTATATATTCATTTACTTTTTCTATCTCAGCTTCTCCCCTGATTAAAATTAAAAATTCATCTCCACCAAAGCGGGAAACAAAGATTTTTTTACTTTCTAACTCAATTAATTTTTTTGATATTTTTTTAAGTACCTTATCTCCATATAAATGACCTAAGGTATCATTGATGTCTTTGAAATTATCTAAATCAAGAAGTAAAACAGCACCTTCATTTTCTATCTTTAATTCATCTTTTAATTTATCCATAAATTTTCTTCGATTAGGAAGTTCAGTTAGTGGATCATGATTTGCTAAAAAGTTAATATATTCTCTTTTTTCTTTTAATTCTCCAAAATAATCCTGAGTTTTATCCAATACCTTATTTATAGATTTTTTCAAAAATTTAAGATCACTTTTTTCATCTACTTCTATTCGATAGTCTAAATTATTCTCCAAATCAATTTTTCTAATATCTTCATCAAATTTTTTCAAAGGTGAAAATACATATTTATTATGAATATAAAAGAAGATTATAAAAACTATAGCGGAAACTAAAAATGCTCTCATAAATGAACGGAATAATCTCGAGTAAGTATCAGTATAATTAGTGAGAGGGGTAAAACTACCAAGATACCAATCAGTATTTTTGACAGGTATATAGGTTAAATAACCTTCATTTTCATTAAAATTTATTTTATTTACATAATTTTTAAAATCAGAATTAAAGTGGAAAGAATTATCATATTTTTCACTTAAAGAAGGAGGGCCATCTTTTAGAGAATAATCATGGTCTGGGTGTGCTAAAATATTTTTTTTGCTATCTACCAAAAGAAAAAAACCTTTTTCTGCTTCTTTTTCTTTTTTAACAAAATCTATAATAGTCTTTATGGATAAATCACCAGCTACTACTCCTAAAAGTTGATCATTATTTTTACTATAAACAGGTTTGGCAATGGTGATTATAATGTCATCATTACTGGCATTAACAAAAGCTTCAGTATATATTAATTCCTCTTCTTTTACTGCTTTTTCATACCAGGGTCTTTCTCTAAGATCAAAATCTGCAGGAGGCTGCCAGCCACTGGCATTAATCATTTTATTAGTAGGACTTCCCCAATATATAGAGAAAAATTCTTCATTTTCTGCCATTAGGTCTTCCATTACAACTAACTTCTCATTTTCAGTGTAAGAACCTCGAGCAAAATTAACTGCAATATCTTCTATTACTTTTGATTTTGTACTTAACCAGCTACTAATTTTTTCATTTAGTAAATTTGCAGAGAGAGAAGTCATTTCTTTAACATTTTCTTCAACCAGATGTTGATTGGTTAAATGCTGTTGATACATACTACCAGCAACTATTAAAAATACTATTATTCCCCATATGTAGAGTCTTTTTATATATTTTTTCATAATGACTTCCTCCTATTTGTAAGGAAAATTGTAATGTAAAGTAATTTTATCATGATTAATGTCATTTTTAAAGTATAATTGGGAATTATTATTAGTAAAAAA
Source organism: Halanaerobiales bacterium (assembly GCA_035270125.1). Taxonomy (NCBI): domain Bacteria; kingdom Bacillati; phylum Bacillota; class Clostridia; order Halanaerobiales; species Halanaerobiales bacterium. The sequence goes on from DATFIM010000226.1 coordinate 2,356, forward strand.
TAAAGTATATGTTTAAAATATATCTGATAAAATAGATGAAAAGAGAATTTTAGCGATTATTTGCTAATACATCTTAAAGAACTGAAATATAAAATAGAACCTAAATTTATGCGGATTATTAATATTAAAATTTAATTTAGCTTAGCTTTACTACTTAAAACTTCCACACTTACTTTTAGCTAAGGTAGTTCTATTTTATATTGAAGTGAATTATAGATGTATCAAATAAACGGTAGATGAATCTTTTATCTATTTTATCAGATATATATAAACTTAATGTTTTTATTTTTTACTAATAAATGAAAAATAATTTGATTTAGGGTTTGACTTAAACAATTTTAGCTAATATAATAGTTATAACACATAGGAGGGACCCGACTATGCCCAAAAAACCGCAAACCAGTTACCAGGATATGAATGATGATGAATTAATTGAATTAGCT
>DATFIM010000227.1 GCA_035270125.1 Halanaerobiales bacterium
AGAAATGGTAATGCCTGGAGATAATGTAGAGATGGAAGTAGAATTAATTACACCAATAGCAATGGAAGAAGGACTTCGTTTTGCTATTCGTGAAGGTGGCCATACAGTTGGTGCTGGTGCTGTAACTGAGATTATTGAGTAGGAATTTCAGAAAAAGATGAGGAGAAATGCTCCTCTCTTTTTCTATGTACCAATTAGACTACATTTAGAGTATAATATAAGAAATATTGTCCTGAAGAAGGGGGTAAGAGAATGCCTAAACATGAAAAAATAAGAATTAGACTCAAATCCTATGAACATGAGCTTTTAGATAAATCAGCACAAAAAATAGTAACTACTGCTGAAAGAACTGGAGCAGATATTTCAGGTCCTGTACCATTACCTACTGAAAAAGAAGTATTTACTGTACTCCGTTCTCCTCATGTTCATAAAGATGCAAGAGAACAGTTTGAGATGCGTACACATAAAAGACTAATAGATATTTTAGACCCTAGCTCAAAAACAGTTGATGCTTTGATGAGACTCGATTTACCTGCTGGGGTTAATATAGAGATTAAATTATAATCGTTGAGGAGGTGTTTTAAAGATGCCTAAGGGTATATTAGGTAAAAAAATTGGTATGACCCAGATTTTTAAAGATGATGGTACATTAGTTCCTGTTACAGTTGTTGAAGCAGGTCCCTGTGCTGTAGTTCAAAAAAGAACAGAAGAAAAAGATGGTTATGAAGCAGTGCAATTAGGTTATGAAGATATAGATGAAAATAAATTGAATAAACCTGAGCTTGGACATTTCAAAAGTGCTGGAGTTAAACCTAAAAAACATTTAAAAGAATTCAGAAATTATTCTGAAGATGTTTCTGAAGGAGATGAAGTAACTGTAGATTTATTTGAAGCTGGAGAAAAAGTAAATGTAAAAGGTTTAACAAAAGGACAGGGTTTTCAGGGTAATGTAAAACGTTGGAATCATGGAACTGGTCCCAAAACACATGGTTCTCACTTTCATAGAGCACCAGGTTCAATAGGTGCAGTAGATGCAGCTCGTGTGTTTAAAGGCCAAAAACTTCCTGGTAGAATGGGAAGAGATAAAGTAACTATAGAAAAATTAGAAATTGTTGATGTAGATCAGGAAAAAAATGCTTTATTGATAAAAGGAGCCTTACCTGGCCCAAAGAAAAATATCCTGACTATAGAAACAATTGAAGAATAAATATATGATAGAGAGGAGGATATTTGATGCCACAGGTAAGTAAATTTGACATGTCTGGAAAAGAAATAGGAGATTTTGAGCTTAATGATAAAGTCTTTGCTGAAGATGTAAACGAACATGTTGTACATCAGGTAGTAACAGCTCAATTGGCAGCTATTAGAAGAGGAACTGCCTCTACAAAAACTAGAAGTGAAGTTAGAGGTGGTGGTCGAAAACCATGGCGCCAAAAGGGAACTGGTAGAGCGAGACATGGTACAATTCGTTCCCCATTATGGGTTGGTGGTGGTGTTACATTTGGACCAAAGCCACGCTCATATAAAAAGAAAGTAAATAAAAAGATGAAAAGATTAGCATTGAGATCTATTTTAACTGATAAAGTTAATAATGATCAGTTAAAAATTATTGATGAATTGGATTATGATAAGCCTAAAACAAAGCAAGTTGTTAATCTTATAAAAGATTTTGATTTAGAAGATAAAAAGGTATTGATTGTATTGCCTGAAAAAAATGAAAATGTATATTTATCGGCACGTAACCTACCTAATATAGATACAATGGTTTTAGATGCTATGAATGCCTATCAACTTTTGGATAATGATTATATATTAGTTCCAGAAGAGGCAGCTCAGAAGATCGAGGAGGTGCTGGCTGAATGAAAGAAGCACGTGATATAATAATTTCACCAATTATAACTGAAAAAAGTATGGATTTAATGGAAAGCAATAATACCTATACTTTTAAAGTTGCAAAGAATTCAAATAAAGTAGAAATTAAAAATGCAATTCAGGAAATTTTCAATGTAGATGTTGTAAATGTTAATACAATGAATCTTAAAGGTAAAGAAATACGACTTGGAGTACATGAGGGTAGAAGACCTGATTGGAAAAAAGCTTTGGTTAAACTTGCCAAAGACGATGAGATAGAAATATTTGAAGGAGTTTAATTTTAAGCATGTAAAGGAGGTAAAGTAATGGCTATTAAAAAGTTTAAACCAACTACTCCATCTAGAAGATATATGACTGTAGCTAGTTTTAAGGAAATAACTAAAAAGGAACCAGAAAAAAGTTTGCTGGCCCCTTTGAAAAAAACTGGTGGAAGAAATAGTAATGGTAGAATAACTTCTCGCCGTCGTGGTGGAGGTCATAAAAGACGCTATCGTATTATAGATTTCAAACGTGATAAAGATGGAATTCCTGCAACTGTAGCAGCAATTGAATATGATCCTAATCGTTCAGCCAGGATTGCACTTTTGAATTATGCTGATGGAGAAAAAAGATATATATTAGCTCCTGATGGAGTTGAAGTTGGAGATAAATTGATGAGTGGAAAAGAAGCTGATGTTAAGGCTGGAAATGCAAAAAAATTAAAAGAACTTCCAGTTGGTACAATCATTCATAATATAGAAATGAAACCTGCTACAGGAGGTCAGATTGCAAGGTCTGCTGGTAGTATGGCTCAACTTTTAGCTAAGGAAGGTAAGTTTGCACACATTAAGATGCCTTCTGGTGAAGTAAGATTGATTAGACAGGAATGTAAAGCTACGATTGGACAGGTCGGAAACATAAATCATGAAAATGTTGTTGGTGGTAAAGCTGGACGTAGTCGCTGGAATGGTAAGCGTCCAAAAGTACGTGGAGTTGTTATGAACCCACATGATCACCCACATGGTGGTGGTGAAGGTAAATCACCTGCAGGACGTCATCCTGTTACACCCTGGGGACAGCCAACTATGGGTAAAAAGACACGTAAAACAAAGAAATCAGATAATAAGATTATTCGTTCACGTCATGAGAAGAAAAGATAATCCAGAAAGGAGGGTTTTGTTTTGGGTAGATCATTAAAAAAAGGCCCTTTTGTTGAAGAGGACTTACTTGAAAAAATAAAAGAAATGAATGATAGTGGAAAAAAAGAGGTAGTGAAAACCTGGTCAAGGGCTTCTATGGTAATTCCAAAAATGGTAGGCCATACGATAGCTGTTCATGATGGTAGAAAACATGTACCGATTTTTATTAGTGAAGAAATGGTAGGACATAAGTTAGGTGAGTTTGCACCTACACGTATATTCAGAGGTCACAGTCGTCATACTGAACGTTCTACAGCTTTAAAGTAATAGGGTTATAAAGGAGGTTTATCTTATGGAAGCTAAAGCTGTTGCAAAATATATTCGGATTACTCCGAGAAAAGCAAGACAGGTTATTGATTTAATTCGAAATAAAGATGCACAGGAAGCTAAAGCTATTTTGAGAAATACACCAAAAAAGGCTTCAAAGCCTATTTCAAAAGTTTTAAACTCAGCTATGGCTAATGCAGAAAATAATCATGATATGTTTGTTGAAGATTTAACAGTTTCTGAAGCATATGTAAATGAAGGCCCAACTATGAAACGTTTTAGAGCAAGGGCTATGGGGCAGGCAAGTCCTATAAATAAAAGAACTAGTCATATTACTGTTGTAGTATCAGATAATAAAAAGGAGGGATAGATTTTGGGTAACAAAGTAAATCCACATGGTTTGCGTGTTGGAGTAATTAAAGATTGGGATGCTAAATGGTATGCTGATAAAAGTAATTACTCAGATATATTACACGAAGACAATGAAATACGCGAGCATATAAAAGACAAAATGTTTGAATCAGGCATAGCAAGGATAGTTATTGAAAGAGCTGCTAATAGATTGAAAATAGATGTTCATACTGCTAGACCAGGAATGGTTATTGGTAAAGGCGGTTCTGAAGTAGATGCACTTCGTAAAGAAGTTGAAGAAATTTCTGGTAAGAATGTGCAGATTAATGTTGTTGAAGTTGAAGATCCTGAATTAAATGCTCAGCTTGTTGCTGAAAATATTGCTCAACAGCTTTTAAAAAGAGTTTCATTTAGAAGAGCTATGAAACAGGCAATGAATAAAGCAATGCGCATGGGAGCAGAAGGATTTAAAGTACAAAGTAGTGGACGTTTAGGTGGAGCAGAAATGGCAAGACGTGAAGGATATAATGAAGGAAGTGTTCCACTTCACACACTAAGAGCTGATATAGATTATGGTTTTGCAGAAGCAAAAACCACTTATGGTACAATAGGTGTTAAAGTTTGGATTAATAAGGGAGAAGTTCTTCCAGAATTAGATGAAACAAACTAGAATATAAGGAAAGGGGGCACTTTGATGTTAGTACCAAAACGAGTAAAACATCGTAAGCAACAGAGAGGTAGAATGAAAGGTAAAGCTGTCAAAGGAACTAAAATAACATTTGGTGAATTTGGCCTTCAAGCCTTGGAACCTGCCTGGATAACTAATAGACAAATTGAGGCAGCACGTATAGCCTTAACCAGGTATATCAAAAGAGGCGGTAAGGTTTGGGTTAAGATTTTTTCTGATAAACCAATTACTTCTAAACCTGCTGAAACCCGTATGGGTAGTGGTAAAGGTGCAGTTGAAAAATGGGTAGCAGTAGTAAAACCAGGAAGAATAATGTTTGAAGTTGCTGGTATTGAAGAAGAAGTAGCCAGAGAAGCAATGAGACTGGCATCACATAAATTACCCATTAAAACTAAATTTGTTAAACGAGAAGGAATGGATGGTGAGTCTGATGAGAGCTGATGAATTAAGAAATTTAACAGATCAAGAACTTGATCAGAAATTAGATGAGTTTAAGGAAGAGTTGTTTAACCTTAGATTTCAACATGCTACAGCTCAACTTAATAATCCAATGCGTATAAGAGAGGTACGTAGGATTATTGCTCGTATTAAGACTATTATGCGTGAACGTGAGCTGGGGTTAGAGAAAGAAGCGTAAAGTGAGAAAGGAGGTAAAACTTATGGGTGAAAGAAAAAATCCTCGTAAAGAGAGAACCGGTTTTGTAGTTAGTAATAAAATGGATAAAACCGTATCTGTTGAGGTCGAGCGGAAGACTCAACACCCTTTATATAAAAGAGTTGTAACACAAACAAAGAAATTTAAAGCACATGATGAAAATGAAGAATGTAATGAAGGTGATAAAGTAGTAATTGTAGAAACCAGACCGCTAAGTAAAACCAAAAGATGGCGGGTTAAAGAGATAATAAGAAAAGCAAAATAACGGTGACATAAGAAAGGAGGCAGAGCAATGATCCAACCTGAAAGTAGGTTAAGAGTTGCAGATAACTCCGGGGCTAGAGAACTTTTATGCTTGAAAGTTTTAGGAAGTTCTCGTAAAAGATATGCCCATGTTGGAGATGTAATTATTGCTACTGTAAAAGAAGCAATCCCTGATGGAATGGTTAAAAAGGGAGAGGTAGTAAAAGCGATTGTTGTTAGAACTAAAAAAGAATTAAGTCGTGAAGATGGGACTTATATAAAATTTGATGAGAACGCAGCAGTTATTTTAGATGATACAGATAACCCAAAGGGTACACGTATTTTTGGCCCGGTCACAAGGGAATTGAGAGATAAAAATCATATGAAAATTATCTCCTTAGCACCTGAGGTATTATAAAGGGGGGATTGTCAGTGAGAATAAAAAAAGGTGATGAAGTAGAAGTTATTGCTGGGAAAGATCTTGGCAAAAGAGGTGAAGTATTAAAAGTAGATCCGCAAGAAAACAGAGTAGTTGTTGAAGGTGTAAATATTGTAAACCGTCATCAAAGACCTACTCAAGATATGCCACAAGGTGGTATTATCGAAAATGAAGCCCCTATTCACATTTCAAATGTTCAATTAGTTTGTCCTCATTGTGATGAGAGAACTAAATTTGGGGTTGATGTATTAGAAAACGGAAAAAAAGTTAGAGTATGCAAAAGTTGTGATGAAGATATAGATAAATAAATGATATTGACAAAAAGGAGGTTTAGTAGGCATGGCCGTATTAGCGGAAACATATAAGGAAGAAATAATGCCTAAGTTAAAGGAAAAATTTGATTACGATAATATAATGGAAATTCCTGAAGTCGAAAAAATTTCAATTAATGTCGGCCTTGGTGATGCTAAAGAAGATCCAAAACTGTTAGATTCAGTTGTAGAAGATATAGCTAAAATAACAGGACAGCAGCCAACAGTAACTAGAGCAAAAACTTCAATTGCTAATTTCAAAATAAGAGAAGGAATGCCAATTGGAGTAAAAGTTACATTACGTGGTGAGCTGATGTATGAATTTTTATACAAGATGATTTCTATCACACTACCAAGGATTCGTGACTTTAGAGGAATTTCTGCTGACTCATTTGATGGAAGAGGAAATTACAGTTTAGGTATCAAAGAACATACTGTATTTCCAGAAATCAATGTTGATGATGTAAATAAAGTGCACGGTTTAGAAGTTACAATTGTGACTTCAGCTGAAAGTGATGAAGAGGCCTTTGAATTACTTGATTTAATGGGAATGCCTTTTCGTAAATAAATTGAATTCCTAAGGAGGGATATTTAGTGGCTCGTAAAGCTTTAGTTGAAAAGGCTAAAAAGGAACCGAAGTATTCTACAAGGAAAAATAATAGATGTAGTCGTTGTGGGAGATCACGTGGGTATATGCGCAAATTTGATCTCTGTAGAATTTGTTTTAGAGAATTAGCTCATAAAGGTGAAATTCCTGGAGTTAAAAAGGCAAGCTGGTAAAATAGAAAGGAGGTTTTAAAATGCATACAGATACAATTGCTGATATGCTGACTCGAATTCGTAATGCAAATAATACTTATAAGAAAACTGTAAATATACCAACTTCAAAGTTGAAATATAATATAGCTAAAGTCTTAAAAAGAGAAGGATTTATTAATGATGTAAAACTCATTGAAAAATATCCTCAAAACGATGTACGTGTTTATCTTAAATACGGGGATGATGATGAAAAAGTTATTTCTGGTATAAAAAGAATAAGCAAGCCAGGACTTAGAGTATATGTAGATAAAGATGAAATCCCTAAGGTGCTTGGTGGCTTAGGTATAGCAGTTCTTTCAACTTCAAGTGGTGTTATTACTGGCAAAGAAGCCCGTGAAAAAGGTGTAGGAGGAGAAGTCCTCTGTTATGTTTGGTAATTTAGATTAAGATATTTATTGAATAAATGATGGAGGTGACGCGAATGTCTCGTATAGGAAAACAGCCTGTAGAAATACCCGATAAGGTTGATATAGTTGTAAATGAAGAAAGTATTACCGTTAAAGGGCCTAAAGGCGAATTAAACCACGATTTATCTCCCAAAGTAGAGGTAAATGTTAATGATGATGAAGTAATAGTAGAACGTAAGGGTAATGATAAAGAAGCTCGTTCTATTCATGGTTTAACTAGAAGTGTTATAGAGAATATGATTATTGGTGTAGTAGATGGATATTCAAAAGAGCTTGAGATGGTTGGAGTTGGTTATGGAGCTCAGGTAAAAGGTGGAAATCTAGAAGTTGAAGTTGGATTTTCTCACCCTGTTGTAGTTGAAGCACCTGAAAAAATAGAATTTGAAGTAGAAAAGAAAAATAAAATTATTGTAAAAGGAATAGATAAACAACAGGTTGGCGAAATAGCTGCTCAAATTAGAGCAATTAGAAAGCCGGAGCCTTATAAAGGTAAAGGTATTAAATATGTTGGCGAACACATCAGACGTAAAGTTGGTAAAACTGGTTAAGAAAGGGAGTGATTAATAATGACTAAAAGATCAGCCAGAAAGCAAAGACATCTGCGCATTAGAAATAAAATACAGGGTACACCTAATCAACCTAGAATGTGCGTTAATCGTAGTTTAAACAACATTTCTGTGCAGATCATTGATGATCTGGCCGGCCATACTCTCGTTTCTGCTTCCAGTTTGGATCCTGAAATTAGAGATTCAATTGATAATGGTGGAAATAAAGAAGCAGCCAAAAAGGTCGGTAAACTGGCAGCAGAACGTGCATTAGAAAATGATATAGAAGAGGTTGTGTTTGATAGAGCTGGTAACAAATATCACGGTAGAGTTAAGGTTTTAGCTGAAGCTGCCCGTGAAGAAGGACTGAAATTTTAACGAAGGAGGGAATTATATGAGTAAAATAGATCCAGGAAAGCTGGATTTGGACGAACGAGTTGTTAATATAAACCGGGTTTCTAAGGTTGTAAAAGGTGGGCGTCGTTTTAGTTTTAGTGCCCTTGTAGTAGTTGGAGATGGTGAAGGACATGTTGGCTCAGGTATTGGAAAAGCCAATGAAGTTCCTGAAGCTATCAGAAAAGGTATTGATGAAGCTAAGAAAAACTTAATTGATGTACCAATTGTTGAAACTACTATACCTCATGAAATTACTGGTGTTTTTGGAGCAGGTAGAGTACTATTAAAACCAGCCGCTCCAGGTACTGGTGTTATTGCCGGTGGTCCTGTTCGTGCAGTAATTGAACTCGCAGGAATTGAGGACATTTTAACAAAATCACTTGGAACTTCAAATCCAATAAATATGATAAATGCAACAATGACTGGGTTAGACAATTTAAAAAGAGCAGAAAAAGTTGCCGAATTAAGAGGCAAAAGTGTAGAAGAATTACTAGGATAAATAAATTTTAAGGAGGTGTAGTCAGTGAAATTACATGATCTGAAACCGGCCCCTGGCTCAAAATCAAAACGGAAACGTGTTGGTAGAGGAATGGGCTCAGGAAATGGTTATACATCTGGACGTGGTGCAAATGGACAGAATTCTCGTTCTGGTGGTTTGGTAAGACCTACTTTTGAAGGTGGTCAAACTCCTCTTTTCCGTCGTTTACCAAAACGAGGTTTCAATAATATAAATAAAAAAGAATATAGTATAGTTAATGTTTATCAATTGAATAGATTTGATGAAGGAAAAGAAATTACTCCTGAAGTTCTTAAAGAAAGCGGGATAATTGATAAAGTTGCTAAATCAGGTGTCAAAATTCTAGGAACTGGTTTGCTTGAAAAACCACTTACCATAAGGGCACATGCTTTTAGCAGATCTGCAAAAGAAATAATTGAAGAAGCTGGAGGAAAGGCAGAGGTGATTTAAGTTGTTAAAGGCTCTAGGTAATGTTTTTAAAGTTAAAGAACTGCGTAAGAAAGTTCTTTTTGTCTTGGCAATGATGGTAGTTTATCGTTTAGGTGCACATATACCTGTACCTGGGGTAGATGCTGAAGTCATTCAACAACAATTATTTGCTGGAAGTAGTGGAGGAGTATTTGAGTTTTTAGATTTATTTGCAGGTGGTGCTTTAAGAAATTTCACCATTTTTGCAATGAGTATTACTCCTTATATTACCGCTTCTATTATATTGAACTTGTTGACTGTTGTTATTCCAAAACTTGAAGAGCTTTCTAAACAGGGTAGAGAAGGTAAAAAGAAAATTGCCCAATATACACGTTATGGTGCTGTTGTATTAGCTGTAATTCAGTCTTTTGGTATTACTTCTTTTATTAGAAGTTTTGGTGCTGTAGAAAATGAGAGTTTATTTAATATAATTTTAATTGTTGTAAGTTTAACTGCTGGTACTTCATTCTTAATCTGGTTAGGTGAACAGATTAATGAAAAGGGAATCGGTAATGGTATTTCAATAATTATCTTTACTTCAATAATTTCTAGATTCCCAGGAGATATCTACAATACTTATAAATTATTCCAGGCAGGTAGTGTATCTGTTTTCAACATATTATTATTTATAGTATTGGCGGTAGCTATCATTGCAGGTGTTATATTTGTTCAGGAAGGTGAAAGAAGAATTCCTGTCCAGTATTCTAAAAGAGTAGTTGGTAGAAAAGTATATGGTGGAAGAAGTACTCATATACCAATGAAAGTTAATCAAGCTGGTGTAATTCCGGTTATCTTTGCATCATCTGTACTTCTATTTCCCGGGGTTATAGCAAAAGTAATTCCATATCAATGGGCCCAGAGTGTAGCAAATGCAATTCAACCTGGTTCAACCTTATATATGGTTTTATATGCACTTATGATTTTATTTTTCACCTATTTTTATACAGCTATTACCTTTAATCCAGAAGAAGTAGCTGAAAATATGAAAAAATATGGTGGGTTCATTCCTGGAATTAGACCAGGTAAATCTACAATTAATTATTTAGATAAAATCCTTGTAAGAGTAACTCTTGCAGGTGCATTATTCTTGACAGCAGTTGCTTTATTACCATTTGCCATTAAGCCACTAACAGGAGTGAATATTAGTTTTGGTGGTACTTCGCTTTTAATTATGACAGGTGTGGCACTGCAAACAATGCAGCAAATAGAATCCCATCTCTTAATGAGACATTATGAAGGATTCATGGATTAGGGAGGAATTTGAAATGAATATGATCTTTTTAGGATTGCCTGGTGCTGGGAAAGGAACTCAGGCCAAAAAGGTTAGTTCTAAATATAATATTCCCCATATAGCAACAGGTGATATTTTTAGAAATGCAATTAAAAATGAAACCCCATTAGGGAAAAAAGCTAAAAGTTTTATTGATCAGGGAGAACTTGTTCCAGATGAAGTAACCATTGGAATTGTCAGAAATAGGTTAAAAGAAGATGATTGTAAAGATGGTTTTATACTTGACGGATTTCCTAGAACAATAAACCAGGCTGAAGCCCTTAAGGACATCATGGAAGAATTAAATACAAAACTTGATCTAGCACTTTTTATTAAAGTTCCTGAAAAAGAGTTAATAAAAAGACTTTCAGGAAGAAGAGTTTGTGAAGATTGTGGTGCAACTTATCATGTTGAATTTAATCCTCCTGAAAAAGAAGGAATTTGTGATAAATGTGGAGGCAATTTAATTCAAAGAAGTGATGATACAGAAGATACTGTTAAAAATAGAATTGAAGTTAATAAAGAAAAAACTGAAAAACTAATAGAATTTTATGATAATGAAGGAATCCTTCAAACCATTGAAAGTAGTGGTGGAATTGAAGAGGTTTTCAAAAAAGTAACTTCAGTTGTAGAGGAGAATAGGTAATGATTATTTTAAAATCTCCTAGAGAAATTAATTTAATGAGAGATGCAAATAAAATAGTAGCTGAAACACATGAATATCTAGCAGAAAAAATAAAACCTGGAATAAGTACTGCTGATATAAATAAATTGGCAGATGAGTTTATAAGGGACAAAAATGCAATTCCTTCATTTAAAGACTATCAAGGATTTCCAGCTGCTGTATGTGTTTCAATTAATGAAGAAGTTGTACATGGTATACCAGATGAAAGACGAATTTTAAATTCAGGTGATATAGTAAGTATTGATATAGGAACTTTATATCAGGGATTTAATGGAGATGCAGCTCGAACAATTGCAGTCGGTGATGTCGATGATAAAGTCCAACGGTTATTAGATGTAACTGAAAAATCTTTAATGCTTGGCATTGAGCAGGCTGTGAAAGGTAATCGTTTAACTGATATTTCTAATTCTGTTCAAAAACATGTTGAAGGTAATGGTTTTGCAGTAGTAAGAGATTATGTTGGACATGGAATTGGTAGAGATATGCATGAAGATCCACAGATACCTAATTTCGGGCCTCCTGGTAGAGGACCCATTTTAAAAACAGGTATGACATTGGCTATAGAGCCTATGGTTAATATAGGTGGTCATGAAGTGGAAACACTTGATGACGGTTGGACTGTAGTTACTAAAGATAAAAGTTTTTCTGCACATTTTGAACATACTATAGCTATAACAGATGATAAACCAGAAATTTTAAGTAAAATCTAATAGACTATTACACATTTTAGACAAAATATGATATAATAATCAAGGAAATTTTGGTAGATATAGAGGTGTCTATATAGATGAAATCATTTAAATTAGGAGAAATAGTAAAATCAAAAGCCGGTAGAGATAAAGATAGTTATTATTTAGTAAATAAAATAATTGATGCCAAATATATAGAAGTAGTAGATGGTAATAAAAGAAAAATCAAAAATCCTAAAAAGAAAAATATAAAACATTTAGAAAAAACCGGATATATTGCAGAAGAACTTAAAGTTTGGTTAGAAAATGGTAAAAGGGTCCGTAATGAAGATATTAAGTTAGTGATTAAAGATTTTGAAGATAATAAGGAGGCAAAATAAACTATGGCAAAAGAAGAACCTATTGAAGTTCAAGGAACGGTTGTTGAATCGCTTCCTAATGCTATGTTTAGAGTTGAATTAGATAATGGGCATAAGGTGTTAGCCCATGTCTCTGGAAAGATGAGGATGAATTTTATCCGTATTTTACCTGGAGATAAGGTAACTGTTGAGTTATCTCCTTATGACCTTGATCGTGGCAGAATAACATATCGCCATAAAGCAAATTAAGGGGGGATATTAATGAAGGTAAGGTCTTCAGTAAAACCAATATGTGATAAATGTAAGGTAATCAGAAGGAATGGAAAAGTTATGGTTATCTGTGAAAACCCCAAGCATAAACAACGTCAGGGTTAAATAAAAACACTGGAGGTGAAAAAATGGCAAGACTTGAAGGTGTCGATCTTCCTAAAAATAAAAGAGTTGAAATTGGATTAACATATATATATGGGATAGGTCGTTCTCGTGCTCAAGAAATTCTTGATGATACAGGAGTTGATTATGATACTCGTGTTAAAGATTTGACTGAAGCAGAGATATCTAAACTCAGAGAAAAACTTGATAATTATATGGTTGAAGGAGAATTACGTCGCCAGGTTAGAGCAGACATTAAGCGACTTAAAGATATAGGATCATATCGCGGTTTAAGGCATCGTAAAGGACTTCCGGTTCGTGGTCAAAATACACAGACTAATGCAAGAACACGTAAGGGTCCTAAAAATCCTGTAAAATAAATTAATTTTGCTCATTACTCTCAGATAAAGGAGGGAAATTGATGGCTAAAAGTAAGAAAAAACGTAGAAAAAAAGTAAAAAGAAATATTGAAAAAGGTCAGGCTCATATTAAATCAACTTTTAATAATACCATTATTACAATTACAGATTTGGAAGGTAATGTAGTAGCCTGGTCAAGTGCAGGTAAAGTTGGTTATGAGGGTTCAAGAAAAAGTACACCTTTTGCTGCTCAAATTGCTGCAGAAGATGTTGCAGAGGAAGTAGAAGAAATGGGCTTAAAAGATATTCAAATTTTTGTAAAGGGTCCAGGTTCTGGTAGGGAATCAGCTATTAGATCTTTACAATCTGCTGGCTTAAATATTAGTTTAATTAAAGATATTACTCCTATCCCTCATAATGGTTGTCGTCCACCTAAAAGACGTCGTGTTTAATTAAAATAAGTAGTAAAAAATAAACTTGTCAATTATTGAAAATGGAGGTGTAAAAATGGCAAGATATACAGGACCAGTATGTAAATTATGCCGAGCTGAAGGAGAAAAATTATATCTCAAAGGAGCTCGTTGCTATAGTGATAAATGTTCTTTTGATCGCCGCCCTTATGCTCCAGGAGAGCAAGGACAGGGGAGAAGAAAGACATCAGAATATGGTCTACAATTAAGAGAAAAACAAAAAGTACGTAAAATTTATGGTATGGTTGAAAAGCAATTTAGAAATTATTTTGAAGAAGCAGAAAGAATGAGAGGAATTACAGGTGAGAATTTCCTCAAACTCTTAGAAAGAAGACTTGATAATGTTGTTTATAGATTAGGATTTGCTAGTTCCAGAAATGAAGCAAGACAATTTGTTCTTCATGGACACATTCTTGTAAATGGCCGTAAGGTTGATGTTCCTTCATATCGAGTTGATGAAGGAGATGTTGTAAGTTTAAAAGATTCAAGTAGAAAAAATGATCATTTCAAAGAAATTCTTGAATATAATGCAGAACTTACTCCACCAGCCTGGTTGAGTGTTGATCTGGAAAAAGCTGAAGGTAATATTGTTTCTATGCCTGAACGTGAAGATATTGATCATCCAATAGAGGAACACTTAATTGTTGAATTTTATTCACGTTAATAAATAGTGCCCTCAGTACCAGACAAAATTGATAAATAGAAGGAGGGTATAATTATAAATGATAGAAATAGAAAAACCGCAAATTGAAAGAGTAGATAGTGATGAATTTTATGGTGAATTTGACATTGCTCCTTTAGAAAGAGGGTATGGTATAACACTCGGGAATGCCTTGAGAAGAGTTCTTTTATCTTCATTACCTGGGGCTGCTATAACTTCTGTTAAGATAGAAGGAGTTGAACATGAATTTACTCCAATTGAAGGTATTAAAGAAGATGTAACAGAAATTATTTTGAATCTAAAAGAAGTAGTTATTGATTATGATGGGGAAGAAATGGAAAAAATAAGAATTGAAGCTGAAGGAGAAGGTGAAGTTACTGCTGGTGATTTCATTACTCCTGGTAATCTTAAAATAGTGAATAAAGATCATCATATTGCAACTATGGCTGCAGATAGTAAACTTATGCTTGAGGCAACTGTTGAAAAAGGCCGTGGTTATGTAAGTGCTGAAGAGAATGAAGAACATTTTGATAAGGTTATTGGTTTAATACCTATTGATTCTTCATTTAGTCCAGTTGTTAGAGCAAATTTCAATGTAGAAGATACAAGAGTTGGTCAGGTGACTGATTATGACAGATTAATTTTAGAAGTTCTGACAAATGGAAGTATAACTCCTGATGATGCCATAAGTCTTTCAGCAAAAATTATGGTAGAGCATCTTGATCTTTTCATTAATTTAACTGATGAAATTGATGATGTTGAAATAATGGTTGAAAAAGAAGAAGAAGAAAGAAATCAAATACTAGATACTACCATTGAAGAATTAGAATTATCAGTCCGTTCTTCTAATTGTCTTAAAAGAGCTGGTATTAATACAGTAGAAGAACTTGTAGATAAAACTGAAGATGATCTTATGAAAGTTAGAAATCTTGGTAAAAAATCATTACAAGAAATTAAAGATAAATTAGATGAACTTGAATTGGAATTAAAAGATCCAGAGGTATAAAGGAGGTAAGATTTTTATGCGTAAGCTTAATAAAAACAGTTCTCATCGTAAGGCAATGTTTAATAATATGCTTACTGATTTGTTTCGTCATGGTAGAATTAAAACTACTTTAGCTAAAGCAAAAGATTTGAGACCAATTGCTGAAAAGATGATTACAACTGCTAAAACAAATGACCTTAAATCTCGTCGCAAAGTTATGAAGCGAGTAAAAGATAAAGAAGTAGTAAGTAAACTGTTTGATGAAATAGGTCCTAAATTCAGTGATAGACCAGGTGGATATACAAGAATAATTAAAATGTATCCTCGACAAGGAGATGCTGCAGAAAGGGCTTTGATTGAATTAGTAGAATAATTATGAAATAGTAGGTGTTATCATGAGCCTTATAGAAATTAAAAATGTTAATTTTTCATATAATGAAATGGATAAACCAGCCCTTAAAAATATTAATTTAAATGTTGATAAGGGTGATTTTGTAGCAGTAATTGGAGCTAATGGTTCTGGAAAATCAACCCTGGCCAAACTGCTTAATGTTTTGCTAAAACCTGATGAAGGTGAAGTATTAGTTGATGGACTATCTACTTCAAATAATGAGAATACCTGGAACATTAGACAGGAAGTTGGTATGGTTTTTCAAAATCCAGATAATCAACTTGTTGCCAGTATGGTAGAAGATGATATAGCATTTGGACCAGAAAACCTGGGTATTCCTGGACCTGAAATCAGAAAAAGAGTTGATCATGCTCTAGAGCTTGTGGAGATGGAAGGTTATCAAAAACATGCTCCTCACAAGCTCTCAGGGGGGCAAAAACAAAGAGTAGCTATAGCCGGGGTCATTGCTATGGAACCAGTCTGTATTGTCTTAGATGAGCCTACTGCAATGCTTGATCCTAAAGGACGCGACGAAGTTATGGAGACTATCCTGAATTTAAATAAAAATAAAAATATAACAATTATTCATATTACTCATTTTATGGAAGAAATAATATATGCAGATAAAATTATTGTAATGTCCCAGGGAGAAATTGTAAAAAGAGGAACTCCACGAGAAATATTTCATAATATAGAGGAACTTGAAAAAATAGATTTAGCAGTACCTGAAGTTGTTAAATTAGCTGATGAATTAAGAAAATCTGGAATTAATATACCAGAAGTTTTGTCAATTGATGAGCTGGTGAATTCATTATGTTGATTAAATTAAAAAATGTCACCCACATCTATGAACAACAAAATGTAATGGCTCTTGATAATATTAATCTTCAAATTGACAAAAATGAATTTATTGGTTTAGTTGGGCATACTGGTTCAGGTAAATCTACTCTTGTTCAGCTTTTTAACGGATTGATCACTCCCAGTGATGGTGAAGTTTTTATTGATGGTATTAAATTGAATTCTGAAAAAGTGAATTTAAAAGATATCAGAAGAAAAATAGGTTTGGTTTTTCAATATCCTGAACATCAATTATTTGAAGAAACTGTTTATGAAGATATTGCTTTTGGACCTAAAAACCTTAATCTTTCAAAAGAAAAAATTGATAAAAGAGTAAAAGAAGCAATGGAGTTAGTTAATCTTGACTTTGAAGAATTTAATAATAGGTCCCCATTTAATTTAAGTGGAGGTCAACAGCGACGTGTTGCTATTGCAGGTGTTTTAGCAATGGGTCCAGATGTTCTTATTTTAGATGAACCTTCTGCAGGTTTGGATCCCAAAGGGAGAGAGAGATTAACTGAATTATTATATTATTTACATCAAAATTATAGTATGACAATAATTTTGATTTCCCATCGAATGGAAGAAATAGCTCGATTATCAAATAGAGTTATAGTTCTTGACGAAGGAAAAATTGTAATGGATAATCATCCACGTAAAATATTCAGTCAGAGAGATAAATTACAGGAACTTGGACTTGATTTACCGGAAATAAGCCTTATTTTAAACAAATTACAAAACAGAGGTTTGAATGTAAGAACTGATTTATTTAAAATATTAGAAGCTAAAAATGAAATTCTGACTGAATTAAGGAGTAAGAAAAATGTTAACTGATATTACTATTGGGCAATATATTCCTGGAGATTCAATTATTCATAGATTAGATCCCAGGATGAAAATAATAATTACAATTATTTTAATCACTGCACTCTTTTTCATTGGCAAATTTATTGGATTTGCTTTTTTTCTTGTATATGTTGCTTCTATTATTATTATTGCCAGGCTACCGTTAAAAAGAATTATTAAGGGTTTAAAACCAATATTATTTTTGGTATTGTTAACTTTATTACTTCATGTTTTTTTAACAAAAGGCGGAGAAGTTTACTGGCAGTGGAGATTTATAAGTATAGAAGCAGAAGGTGTTTATACAGGTTTTTTTATGGTTTCCAGAATAATTCTTTTGATTATGTTTACTTCTCTTTTAACTTTAACTACTTCTCCATTACAACTTACAGATGGGATAGAGTATTTATTAAAACCGCTTAAAAAATTTGGTGTACCTGCAAGTGAGCTGGCAATGATGATGACAATCGCTTTAAGATTTATTCCAACTTTACTTGAAGAAGCTGAAAAAATAATGAAAGCACAAAAAGCTAGAGGTGCTGATTTTGAGAGTGGGAATATAATTAATAGAGCAAAAAGTTTAATTCCTTTACTCGTTCCTCTTTTTATAAGTGCTTTTAGAAGAGCTGATGATTTAGCTCTCGCCATGGAAGCAAGATGTTATAGAGGAGGAGAAGGTAGGACAAGGTTACATGAGTTATCTTTTAAAAATATTGATTTTTGGGCTTTAGCTTTAACTGTAGTTTTTGCTGTTTTTATTAGTTTTTTTTAAAATTTATATAATGGATGAGATATAATGCGTAATATAAAAATAATTTTGGAATATGATGGTACTAATTATCAGGGTTGGCAATATCAAAAACATACAAATAAAACAATCCAACAAACTCTTGAAATAAAATTAACTAAACTCAACAAATCTAAAGTTCCTGTAATAGGAGCAGGAAGAACTGATTCTGGAGCTCATGCTAAAGGACAGGCTGCTAATTTTTATATAGATGTAGATATCCCTGTTTCCAAAATACCAATTGCGCTAAATAGTATGTTACCAGCTGATATTGTTTGTAAAGATGCGAAACATGTTGCTAATGATTTTCATGCAAGATATGATAGTGTAGCTAAAAAGTATCGTTATCGTCTTTTAAATAGATCATTTCATTCAGTTTTTACCAGAAATTATGTATATACTTTATATAAAAAATTAGATTTAAAGAAAATAAAATATGCTTTAAAAGATTTTATAGGAAAATATGATTTTGCAGCTTTTCAATCTTCTGGTAGTGATGTAGGTACTACTAAAAGGGAGATAAAAAGTTTTGAAATGAAATTTGTTGGAGAAGAAATTTGGTTTGATATTGTCGGAACTGGTTTTCTTTATAATATGGTTAGAATTATTATTGGAACTTTAATAGAGATTGGATTAAATAAGAGACCTGCAGATGATGTAAAACGTATTATAAAAAGTCAGGATCGAATAGAAGCTGGTTTTACAGCACCTGCAAAAGGTTTATCTTTGTTAAAAGTTTATTATTAGAAAATGATTGACATTTGGCTTTAAATATAATAAAATTACTATGAATCAATATGTCTGAAGGCCCCGTTACCTTGTGATATATTGCTAAATAGTATTTTGAATAAAGGAGGGATATCAGTGTCAACATATATGGCTAATCCTGAAGAAGTGGATAGAAAATGGTATATAGTCGATGCTTCAGGTAAAACTTTAGGACGTTTTGCCTCAGAAGTTGCTCAGATATTGCGGGGTAAGCATAAAGCTACTTTTACCCCCAGTGTAGATACAGGGGACTATGTAATTGTAATTAATGCAGAGAAAATAAAACTTACAGGTAATAAATGGCAGGAAAAAGAATATGTTCACCATAGTAATTATCCTGGTGGTTTGAAAACAACTACTTATGAAAAACTTAAAGATAAAAATCCTGAACTTATTATAAAGAATGCTGTGAAAGGTATGTTACCACATAATAATTTAGGAGAGAAAATTTTCAAAAAGCTCAAAGTATATTCTGGTTCTGAGCACCCACATCAAGCACAACAACCTGAAGAATTAGAATTGTAAATGAAAGGAGGAAGATTTTATGGCTGATGTACAATACCGGGGAACCGGTAGAAGAAAAACAGCTACCGCCAGAGTTAGATTAGTACCTGGTGATGGAAATATAATTGTAAATGATAGAGATGTAGAAGACTATTTTAATAGAAAATCACTTATTCGTGATTTAAAATCTCCTTTGGAATTAACTGATAGTCTTGCTAATTTTGATGTACTTGTAAATGCCCAGGGAGGCGGTCTTTCTGGACAGGCAGGTGCTATTCGTCATGGGATAGCTCGTGCACTATTAGAGGTAGATGAAGATTTCCGTGGACCATTGAAAAAAGCCGGTTATCTCACAAGAGATTCCCGTATGAAAGAAAGAAAAAAGTATGGTCTCAAAAAAGCGAGAAAAGCTCCACAGTTTTCCAAAAGATAAAATCCCAATATTTTTTCAAAAAAAGAGAGGATTTCCTCTCTTTTTTGTTATTGAAAGATGTCACAAAATTCAGCATTTAAGGAGGAGTTATATATGGGTGTTAAAATTGCTGGTCTTAGTCCCCATCCACCTTTGATAATTCCAGAAGTAGGTGGGAGAAGAAGAAAAGAGGTTCAAAAAACAATTGATAATTTAAAAGAAATGAGTGAAGAGATAGTAAATGCAAAACCAGATATTTTAATTACAATCAGTCCTCATGGTCCTGTTATGAGGGATGGTATTGCTGTTATTTATTCTGAATCCCTAAAAGGAGATTTTAGGGATTTTGGAGCACCTCAGGCCAAATATGAAGTAAAATCAAATCTCAAGTTCATCGATAAATTAAAAGATAAAACTGACTCTAATAATATAAAATTAGCTAAGCTTAAAAAAACAGATTTACAATCTTATGGTTTTAGTAATGAACTTGATCATGGAGTTATGGTACCTTTGCATTTTTTATTAAATGCTAATTTAGATATTCCTGTTGTTGCTATATCTATGGGATTGTTAGATTATCAAACTCTTTATAAGTTTGGAAAATTATTAGATGAAACACTTGATGAAATGGATTTAGATGGTGCTATTATAGCCAGTGGAGATTTATCTCATAAGCTTAAACCAGGAGCTCCAGCAGGATATAATCCTGAAGCAGAAAATTTTGATAAAAAATTAACCAATCTTCTTTCTCAAGAAAAATTTGAAGAAGTGTTAAAAATTGATAAAAATTTAATAGAAACAGCTGGTGAGTGTGGTTATAGACCGATCATAATGACGTTAGGGGCAATTCAAAATTATGATGTGAGTAGTGACCTAAAATCTTATGAAGGTCCTTTTGGAGTTGGTTATGCAGTCTGTTCATTTAAAATTAATCATAAGAGGTGATAGTTATGTTAAAAAAAGAAGATGTTCCTAATCTTGCTAAAAAAACTATTGAAGAATATATTTTACATGGTAGAATGTATGAAATAGATCAAGAGATTTCAGAAGAATTAAATAAAGAAGCAGGAGTATTTGTTACTTTAAAAAAGAATGGTGATTTACGGGGGTGTATAGGTACTATCCGTCCTACCCAAAAAAATATTGCTGCTGAAGTTCAGAAAAATGCTATTAGTGCTGCTGAACATGACCCTCGTTTCCCAGCAGTTAGTGGTGATGAATTAAATGAAATAGATTATTCTGTTGATATTATTGGTGAAATGGAAAAAGTTGATAGTAAAGAAGAATTAAATCCTAAAAAATTTGGTATTATGGTTAAAGGTGGTCATCAAACAGGACTTTTATTACCTGATTTAGAAGGAATTGATACAATTGAGAAACAAATAAATATTGCAAGAAAAAAAGCTGGTTTAAGCAAAGATGCTGATATTGAAATTTACAGATTTGAAGTGAAAAGATATAAAGAGTGAGGGATAAAATGAAAAAGATAGCTGAATTTCAAGAATCTATAGATAAAAAAGTTAAATGTAAACTTTGTCCTCATCATTGTTTAATTAAAAATGGAGATAGTGGTATTTGTGGTGTAAGAGAAAATAAAGATGGAACTTTATATACTAATAATTATGGGAAAATTAGTTCTATAGGCGTGGATCCTATTGAAAAAAAGCCGTTATATCATTTTTATCCAGCTTCTAGAATTTTATCTTTAGGAACTTATGGCTGTAATTTTAAATGTCAGTTTTGCCAAAACTGGAAAATTAGCCAGGGAAATCCTCCAACTCAGCAATTAACACCAGAAGAGGTTATAAATCTGGCAGAGCAAAAAAATGTAAAAAGCATAGCGTATACTTATTCTGAACCGGTAGTCTGGTATGAATATGTAAAAGAAACTGCCCAAAAAGCTGCAAAAAAGAATATAAAAAATGTACTGGTTACTAATGGATTTATTAATCCTGAACCTTTAGAGAATATATTACCATATATTGATGCGGCAAATGTTGACTTAAAATCTTTTAATGATGATTTTTATAAAAAATATGCTGGAGGAAGTTTAGATCCTGTAAAAGAGACAATAAAAACAATGGCAAACAATATTCATCTTGAAATTACTACTTTGCTTATTAATGATCTTAATGATGACAGAAAAGAATTGGAAAAATTATTTAAGTGGATTACAAATATAAATAAATCTATACCCCTTCATCTATCACGATATTTTCCAGCCCACAAGATGAATAGACCAGCAACAGAAATCAAAACTATGGAAAATGCTTATAATCTTGCAAAAGAATATTTGGATTATGTTTATCTGGGAAATTTACGGACTACTGAAAAAGGTAATACTTATTGTCCTCAATGTGGAAAAAAATTGATTTCCAGAAGTGGATATAATACTGAGGTTTTTCTTGAGAAAGGTGAATGTCCGGAATGTAGTTATGAAATTGCAGGAGTTTTTAAATAATATAAAATTAAGAAAAGAGCAGGGCTATTATTAAATAGCTCTGCTCTTTTTCTATGTTTTATTTATCTATATTTTTTAATGATCATTAGTAGATTTAGGATCTAAAGCATCTCTTAAACCATCACCTAATAGGTTATAATTTAAAACTGCTATAAATATCATAACACCTGGGATTAAAAGCCAGGGGAAACCCGTAATTTTAGTAACATTTTGAGCAGCAGTTAACATATTACCCCAGCTAGCATTTGGTTCCTGAATACCCAGGCCAAGAAAACTGAGTCCTGATTCCATAATAATATAACCAGGGATTGCTACAGTAGCTCTTACTATTACATAAGTAGCAGTACTGGGAAGAACATGTTTGATTATAATTCTCTTATCTTTTGCACCTAAAGCCTGAGCAGCTAAAATATATTCTTCATTTCTAACAGATAAAACCATACCTCTTATAACACGTGACATACCGGCCCAGCCTATAAATGACAAAATAGTAATAATTAAAAAGAATCGGAATGTTGAAGAAACATCCAAGGGTAAAACAGCAGCTAAAGCAAGGAGCAAGTAAAAGCTTGGTATTGACATAACAACTTCAGCCAGCCGCATAAGGACATTATCAATCCAGCCTCCATAGTATCCTGCTATACCACCGACTAATAACCCAATAACTGTTGAAATAAAAATTGCTATAAAACCAATGAACATTGAGACCCGTCCACCAAACAATAATCTAGTAAATACATCTCTTCCATAGTTATCTGAACCTAATAAAAATATATTAGCCGGTTTATCAACACCAAAAAGATGGAGATCAGTTTTGAAAAGATTTAAAAATTCGTATTCATCTCCATGGTAGAAGAATTTTACTGGATATTTTTTATCTTTTATCACTTCATATTCAGCCCAACCTACTGATTCAGTTCTATATACATATGGTCTTGTTAACCCATCATCATCAGTGAAATGAACTTTTGTTGGAGGGTGGAAAAAATGTTTTTTGGCCCCATTATGAGGGTGATAGGGTGATAAAAATCCAGCAAATATAACTAAAATATATATTATAATAATTACTGTTCCACCTATCATTGCCATTCTATGTCGACGTAACCTTTTCCAGGTCTCTTTCCAAAAATTATATTCATCATTTTTCTTATCTTCTCTTTTTTCTTGATTTTCTATTATTTCTTCAGGATTTTCATTTGGATTGAATTCTGTTTTCATTTTTTATCCCCCCTTAATTATACCTTATCCGTGGATCACTTACAGCCAGCAATACATCAGCTATAAGATTACCAGCAATTAACAAAACACTACCCATCATCAGGCCGGCCATAGCTAAATATAGATCTTTTGATCTAACAGCAGTTAACATCATTTTACCTAAACCAGGCCATCCTGTAACTGTTTCAGTTAGGGCAGCTCCACTTAGGAGGGCACTTATCTGAAAACCAAAAATAGTAATCATAGGATTAATTGCATTACGTAAAGCATGTTTATAAACAACTTTTCTATTTTTTAATCCTTTAGATTTAGCTGTTCTAATATAATCAGAACGCATAGCATCTATCATTTGTCCTCTCATCTGTCTTGTTAAACTTGCCATACGGGCTGTTCCAAGAACTACAGCCGGGACAAGTAAATGTTTTAAAATATCTATTACTTTACCTGCAGGACTCATAAAATCATGCATGACACTTGTCATTCCACTAATTGGAAGACCAACATTAAACCTTACGATTAAAAATAAAAGTAATAGTGCAAAAAAGAAGTTAGGTATAGATAATCCTACAAAAGCTAAACTTGTAAATATATTATCTCCAAGTGTATATTTGTGCGTAGCCGAAAAGATACCAATTGGAATGGCAACCCCCCAGGCTAAGATCATTGCTGCTAATGATAATATTAAAGTATTTAACATACGACTTCCTATTACATGAGTAACCGGGACTTTATAGGTAAATGATTCACCTAGATTACCGTGCAATAATTGCCATAACCAGTGAAAATATTGTTCAGGTATTGTTTTATCAAGACCATATTGTTTTTCCATAGTTTCTATAAGTTCTTCAGATACATCAGGATTTAATCTTATTCTATCTAGATAACTTCCTGGAGATAATTGCATAATTAAAAATGCTAATAATGATATGGCCAAAAGTAATGGTATGGCCTGTAATATTCTCCTTATTATATATGTTTTCATTACTCAATACTCCTTTCAAATATAGCTTCTTTTATGTTGATAATAAGTTTGATAGACATTATTTTTATAAAATCAAATAATATAATTTCAAAAGAAGAAGGGGGATAATTCCCCCTTCTGTTTGGGATTTAAATTTGAGTTAGATTAATCTGCAAAATATAGTTCATGAATATTCCAGGTAATTCCACCATAGGCAGTAGGTTCAGTGTTTTTCAAGTCATCTCTTATAGCATAAAGACTATTTGGAGTAACAGTATAAATAACCGGAACTCTTTCTGCTATAATTTCCTGGAATTCATTATAATATTCAATTCGCTCTTCAGTTTTAACTGCAGAAGCGCCTTTTTCAAATAGCTCATCTATTCTAGCTTCCCATTCGGTTCCAGGCTCTTCCTGTTTTGGATTCCACATATGAAGATGTCCATGTGAAGGCCATACGTTTGAACCAGAGTGAGGTTCAACTCCACCGGTTAGACCGATAAGAATTGTATCATAATCCCACTCACTCATAAGTTTGTTTACAAGAGCATTAAATTCAACAGGAGAAGAGTTTATTTTCATACCTAAATCTCTAAGTTCAGAAGCAATGATATTTAAGATGGTTTCTCTTACTGTATTACCAGCATTAGTTATCATTGTAAATTCTACTCTTCTACCATCTTTATCTACTAATTGATCATCATCATTCCAGCTAAATCCACCTTCTTTTAATTCTTCTCTAGCTTTTTCTAAACTATAAGGATATTCTTTTACATCTTCATTTAAGAAAACTTTATTTGGAGCACTAACTGGACTCCACTGTGGAGTACCATAACCAGCTAAGGCCTGATCAATCATAGTTTCTTTATCCATAGCATAGGCTACTGCTCTTCTGAAATGAAGGTTAGTAAACCAATCATATTTCCAGGGTTCTTCTTCCAATTTTGGATTACGTGGATTCATGTTAAAAGTAAGGAAGTTGGTAGAGAAAGTAGGACCGGCATCTACCATATGATAATTACCCTGATCAGCTTTTTCTTTAAATCTATTGAAATCGATACCTCTTACAGTAAGAAAATCAGTTTGACCTTTTTCAAAAAGTAAGGTTTGAGTTTCCTGACTTTCAGAGATAATTCTAACCCATCTAGTAATATAAGGTAAAGGTTTACCTTCAGTATCTCTTCTCCAGTAATTAGCATTTCTAATTAATACTACTCTTTCACCAGGTTTGTATTCACCTAAAGTAAATGGACCTGTACCTACGATTTCGCTTGGTTCAGTATTAATACCCCAGGTTTCATTGAAATTACCATTTTTCCATGGTTCATATAGTTTATGTTTTGGCACTATATAAGTAGTCATGTTATTTAAAAATGGTGCAAATGGTTTAGGAATTTCTATTTCCACAGTATATTTATCAATTTTTCTGTATTCTGGGAATTGTCCATCAACCATCATAACATCTCTAGTACTTGTTGGTACATCTTCGTCTTTTATAACATCAAAAGTAAAGATAACATCATCGGCAGTAAATTCTTTTCCATCACTCCATTTTACGCCTTCTCTTAAATGGAAAGTATAAGTTGTTCCATCTTCACTTATATCCCAATCTTTTGCTAGTTCAGGTTCTATTTCAGTAGTAACACCATTTCTTGTGACAAGACCTTCAAAAATAAAACCATCTGTAATATCTGTTGATGAAGTTTCTTGAGCAATAATGGTGTTAAAAGTTTTTGGATCTCCTAATAAAGCAGTAACTAAAGTACCACCATGTTGGCCCTGTGTTTTTTCAGTAACCCAGGGATCTTTTAATTCTACATCCTCTGCTGCGAAAGTCATTACACTCATTGATAAAATAAAGATAAAAGTTAAAGTTAAAACAGTGATTTTTTTCATTTAGAATTATTCCTCCTCTTTTAATTTAAAAATTAAATACCTAAAAACTACTCTATTCTAAGATACTCTTTTCAGGTGTCCACCTCCTTTCAAATCGTAATTAATTAGGAATAAAAAAGTGCTGTAATTTTGGTGATTATATATGTATAATACTGGTTAAATTTAAGTTTTCCTGCAAAAAAATAAATTTTTTAAAATTAGCAAAATTATGGCAAAATTTAAATTTATTAGTTAATATATTTAAAATTTAAAATATAGTCTTATTTAAATTAATAATATATACTTTTTTTATTTATAATTCAATTTATAACTTAATAAATTTTTTTAGAATTTTTTTAAATAATATAGGAAATATTCCAACCATAGATATATAAAATCATTAATGTATAAAAAGATGCTCCTATAAATACAGCATAAAAGATATTTTTATTTTTTTTAATAAGAATAAAATAAATAAAAGCTAAAAGAATATATTGAATTATTAAAAGAAGTGAAGATATATTAATTAATAAAGGATAACAAATTGCTGAAAGAAAAATAGCAATTTTTTCTCCTAAAAATTTTGATAAATAATTTTTTAATATATTTTCTAGAACAAATATTTCAGCTAATACTATAATAATATTTGCACTAAAAAATAAAATATAGGGGAATAAACTATTTATAAAAACTGCAGGACTCTCAATTTTATATAAGGGATTATAGTCCTTTGAAGAAAAATCATTTAAACTGAGTGGCATATTTATTAAAACTATAACTATTGTAGTTAAAAAAACAATTATAAAAAATACCTGTATTGAGAATTTAAGATTAAAATCAAAATTTAATTTAAAATCTTTAATATTTAAATTATAAATGCTAACAAAATAAAAAATTGTTAAAGCAATAAAAATAAATCTTCCTGAGGTAAAAAGAGAATAATCTATAATAGCTTCAAAATTAGGAGAATATTTTGTGATTTGAAAATTTATAATTATTTTTGTTACATAATAAATTAAATACCATAAAGAAAGAACAATGAAAATATCTTTATAATTAATAAAATTTTGTAATTTGGTCTTGCTATTTGTTTTGAAAAATTCATTTATTTTCATATTAATCACCTATATAATAATTAAGGAAAAAGTTTGGATTTCCTTTGTTAGTTAAAAAATTATTATTAATGAAGGGTTTGAATAAATATTATAGAATAAATATATACAGTAAACTAAAATATAAGTTAAATAAAATACGAAAACTATAGGAGAGGTGAGTTTATTGAGTAATTTTTTTGGGACAGATGGAGTTAGAGGAGTTGCTAATGAAGAATTGACACCTGAATTGGTATATAAAATAGCCAAAGCAGGTGGTCATTATTTAAAAAAAGATACTGATAAAAATACCAGGCCAACAATAAATATAGGCAAAGATACCAGGCTTTCCGGAGATATGTTAGAAGCTGCTCTTGTTGCAGGTTTTAACTCAGTAGGGATTGATGTTAATAAATTAGATATTATACCTACTCCTGGGGTAGCTTATTTAACCGAAAAAATGGATGTTATTGGAGGGGTGATGATTTCAGCATCACATAATCCGATTGCTGATAATGGAATTAAATTCTTTGATAAAGATGGTTATAAGTTAAGTGATGAAACAGAAAATGAAATTGAAAATTTGATTTTAAATCAATTAGATAATTTAGCAAATCCTACTCATGAAAAAGTAGGTAGAGTAAATAATAAAGAAAGTGAAGTCAAAAAATATATTGATCATGTATTAAGCACTGTTGATGGTGACTTTTCTAATTTAAAGGTGGTTTTAGATTGTGCTAATGGTGCAGCTTATGAAGTAGCACCAAAAATATTAAAAAAATTAAAGATTAATTTAAAAGTAATAAATAATACTAATGATGGAAGTAAAATTAATGTTAATTGTGGTTCTACAAAACCTGAAGAAGTTGCTAATTTAGTAAAAAATACAGGTGCTGATCTTGGGATTGCCCATGATGGTGATGCAGATCGTGTTATTTTTGTTGACGAAAAGGGGAATATTGTTGATGGGGATACAATAATGGCCATTTGTGCATTGGATATGCTGGAAAGAGATAAACTTAAGAAAAAAACTCTTGTAACTACCCGTTATAGTAATTTGGGCCTAAAAGAGTTACTTGAAAGTAGAGGTGCAAAAGTAGAGTTAGCCAAAAATGGTGATAGATATGTTTTAAAAAGAATGAGAGAAAAAGGATATAATTTAGGTGGGGAAAAATCAGGACATATTATATTTTTAGATTATAATAAAACTGGAGATGGGATTTTAACTGCTGTACAACTTATAGATATTATAAGGAGAAAGGGTAAAAAATTAAGCGAATTAAGCAAAGTTATGAATTTTTGGCCTCAAAAGCTAAATAGTGTTAAAGTAAAGTATAAAGAAAAATGGCAGGAAAATGAAAAAATAAATAAAGAAATAAAAAATGCTAAAGCAGAAATTGGTGAAAAAGGAAGAGTTTTTGTAAGAGCTTCAGGTACTGAACCTGTAATAAGATTAATGCTTGAGGGAAAAGATGAAAAATTGTTAAATAAATGGGAAAAAAAGTTAAGTAAGACTATTAAAGAAGAACTTAATTAATGTTGTTTTTAACATATGCTTTTGCATATGATATACTAATAAATGCTTGTATAAAATATAAAGGAGGTGAAATATGATAAATAAAACAAAAATAAAATATTTTGAAAAGCGCCTGGACTTGACTTGAACGAAAAAAAGTCAAGTTGACGAGGAAGAGGGTTTATCGAATATTTTCGGCGGATGCCCTCAGGCAGATGTTTGGCCTTAAGTTGTTTCTAAAAACTCTGAGTAATTGGAGTTACAAAGAAAACAACAGACAGATTTATAAGTTTATAATTATCAGCTTTTGTTTAATTATAAAAAAAAGATATAAAATATAATGGAGGTAATAATAGTATGTGTGGGATAGTAGGATATATAGGAGACAAAAAAGCTGCTCCAATTTTAATGGAGGGCTTAGAACATTTAGAGTATAGAGGTTATGATTCAGCTGGAATTGCATTACAGGCAAATAAAAAAATAAATGTAACAAAAGAGGTAGGAAAATTAGATGAATTAAAAGAACTAATGGATTTTTCTAATGAAGAAGGAAAAAAAGGTATTGGACATACCAGATGGGCCACTCATGGGCGCCCTTCAAAAATAAATTCACATCCTCACTATGATTGTAATAATGAATTTGCAATTGTTCATAATGGGATTATAGAGAATTTCCAGGAATTAAAAAATGAACTTGTTGAAAAAGGACATGACTTTCAATCAGAAACTGATACTGAAGTTATATCTCATCTTATAGAGGAAAAATATACAACAAATTTAAGAGAAGCAGTGAGAGAAGCAGTGAGAGATCTTGAAGGTTCTTATGCATTAGCAGTTTTATCTACAAAAGAATCTGATAAGATTATAGGAGTAAGAAAAGATAGTCCT
>DATFIM010000228.1 GCA_035270125.1 Halanaerobiales bacterium
TTTTATCTAAATTATAAATCAGTATCTTTCCAATCACTAAAATATTTGTCCTCTAACTCAATTATATGGTCATGTATTTCTCTTCTAAAAGATAAAAAATCATTCATTAACTTTCTTCCTTTTTCAGTAAGTTCAGAGCCACCACCAGCTCTCCCTCCAACTCTTTTTTCAATTAATTTAAAACCAAGATTATCTTCTATTTTATTAATTAGCTTCCAGGCCTGACTATAGGACATATTCATATCTTCAGCAGCTTTTTTAAGTGAACCAAAATGGTCTATTCTAACTAAAATATCACAGGGGCCATCACCAAATATCTTTTCTTCTCCCTCAAGCCAAAATTTATAATTTAAAAACCAACTATTATTTTTTTCAGCTTTCTTTTTTCTATATAATTTATATTCATCATAATAATCTAAATCAATAATAACTTCTTCTTTATCTATTTCATAAAAAAATATTTTTTCTGGTCTTTCCTTTATCAGCTTTCGCAGCCCCCCAGGGCCATCTATCCCATCAATCTCCCTCTCGAGAAAATCCCGTTTAATGATAACAGGATGACCTCTTTTTCCCTTATATACAGGGACCAGACATTCTTTATCAACTGAAAGATATCTATCTATTATATCACTAAATAATTTTTTGTCAATAAGTGGTTGATCTCCTAATGCTATCATTATATGTTTAATTTTAGGATCCATATCTTTTATTCCTGCTCTAATAGAAGTATGCATACCATTATCATAATTTTCATTAATTACAATACTCACTTTTTCATTTTCATAATTTTTTATTTTATCTTTAATCCTAGCTGCATTATGTCCTAAAACAATTGTTAGCTCATCTATTTTATTTAACTGTAAAATTTCATTTATACTTTCTTCAAGCAAAGTATCTCCAGACCAATTTAAGAGCTGTTTTTGTATTCCCATTCGACTTCCCTTACCTGCTGCAAGTAAGATAGCTCTGATCATTTTTAGTCCTCCATTTTTTTAATTGACTTTAATATATCTTTATATATATACTCTCTATTATCTTCTGTAACCACTATTGGATCTTTTTCTAATAAACCTCTAACTTTATCTAAAAATTTATTTTTTTCTAATTTAATAACTCCCAAAACTAATTTATCACTTTTTAGAAGTTCTATAACTTTATTTTGAAAATCATGAGCTTTTATTTCAAAACGACCTAATTCATCCATAATTATAATATCTTTTTTTCTTCCCTTTTTTAATAATTCAACTCCATAATTATCAAATACCTCAGAATCCAGCTTTATGTTTTGATTTTTATCCTTCCAGGCAAAAGTTCCCTTTTCTTTAAGTTTATTTACCTTTTCTCTATCATCTTCAAGAAAAATATTAACTGGTAGTAGATAAAAAGAGGACCAGCCTAACTGACCCTGGTCCCTGCCTACCATAAAACCTCCAGGAGCTAAATCTAATTTAGCTAAAATCCTCTTTATGGTATAAGTCTTACCAGTATTCATTCTACCTGTCATAAAGATATTATTGCCCATTTTATCATTCCTCAGTTTTTGCTTTTATAAATTTACCATATCCTTTTTTAGCTTTTAATTTATTATCTTTAACTAATATATTTCCTCTAAGTATAGTTAAATAAGTATCTCCTATTATATCCAGACCTTCATAAGCAGTATATTCTGATTTAGAATGTAAATCAGCTGCTTTTAACTTTCTTTTCTTATTTGGGTCATATACCAGGATATCTGCATCACTACCTTCTTTTAAGCTCCCTTTTTGAGGATAAAGACCAAAAATTTTAGCTGGATTAGTACTTGTACTTTCAATTAATTGTTTTAAACTAATTTTCCCCTTTTCATAACCATAAGTATATATAAGTGGAAATAGGGTTTCCACACCTGCTATACCTGGATAAGTATCAAAAACATCATTTCCTTCATCTTTTTTTTCTTTTGAGAATGCACAATGGTCAGTGGCAACTACATCTATATTATTATCTTTTAATCCTTTCCATAATGCTTTATTATCTTTACTTTTTCTAAGAGGAGGGGTCATAAAATTATAGCTAGCTTCTTTTCCTTCTAATAAATCTCTAGTTAATAGTAAATAATGGGGAGTAGTTTCAACATTAATATCTACTCCTTTTTTTCTTGCCTTTAATGTCTCTTCATAACCTTTTTCAGAAGAAAGGTGGACTATATAGAGTTTTGCTCCATTTTTTTGGGCATATTTACTTAGTTTTTTAATAGCTTCTTTTTCTGCTTCTGCCGGTCTAATATCAGGATGATATTTATAATCAGTTTTAGCCTGATTTTTATATTCCTCCTGCTTTTTTTCGATAATCTCATTATCCTCAGAGTGAACAGTTACCACTATATTTAAATCTGCTGCTTTATTAAAAATTTTTTCCATCTTTTCTTCATCCAGCATATAAATATTTTTATAAGTGGTAAAAAGTTTTAAACTTGATATACCTTTTTTAGGTAATTTTTCAATTTCTGAAAGATGTTTATCAAGCTGAAAGTCATCATTTATTACTAGATGAAGAGTATAATCTAAAATAGTTTTATCTTTTGCTTTTTTTATTCTATCTTCTATTCCCCTTATAAGAGAATCTTTATTCATATCAGCATAATCAATAAAAGTAGTTACTCCCCCATAAGCAGCTGAAATACTTCCCTGATAAAAATCATCATCTGCTACAGTTCCTCGAGATTCTAATTGAAAATGAACATGACTATCTATTATTCCAGGAAAAACATATTTCTCACTTATATCAATCACTTTTTCATTTTCTTTTTTAGTTAATGTACTGGAAATTTTTTTTATTTTTTCACTCTCAATTCGGAGATCACCTTTATTTAATTTGCCTTTTTTTTCATTATAAATAAGACCATTTTTAAGTAACATCATCTCCCTCCTTGAGATTAATTATTTCTAATAAAATATCAACCTGACCACCGCAGATACCTCCAACCTGAGCGGCATCTTCATTGGATATATCAAAATGAAGTTTTTTATTTATCTCTTTGTCATCATCTTTTAATAGTTCAACTGCCTTATCATAAACTTCTTTTTCAACAGCTCCTCCACCTATTGTTCCAAAAATTTTCTCATTTTCAAAAATCAACATTGCTGCACCACTATCTCTTGGAGAAGAACCAGAAGCTTTAAAAATAGTAGCTAAAGCTAATTTATCATTATCACATTCAGTAATTTTTTTTGCGATTCTATGCTTCATTTTGACCCCTCCTTACCGAAATGATTTTACTCATAATTGAAACAGCTATTTCAGCTGGTGTTTCACTACCAAGATTAATTCCAATTGGTGCATCTACTTCATCTATTTTTTCCTGAGAAACTTCTTTTTCTTCCTTTAACTGTTCAAAAGTCAACTTAACCTTATGATTACTACCAATCATCCCTATATATTTTGCAGATGAATCAATAACCTCTTTTAAAACATCATAATCATGTTGATGACCTCTGGTCACAATAACTATATAATCATCAGGTCGGGCTTGATATTCTTCTAAAAAAGAATTATATTCCCTGGCTATCAAACTATCTGCTGTAGGAAAATAACCTCTATTTAGAAGTCCTTCTCGATCATCGATAACATTAACAGTAAAACCTGCTATTTTAGCTATTTTAGCAAGAGGTTGACCCACATGTCCACTTCCAAAAATCACTAAACGCGGTTCATCATGAATAGGGTCTAATAATAATTCTATTTTATCATCAATTTTAATTATTTCTGATTTTTCTTTTTCAAAAATATCTTCATTTTTTTCGAACTCTTTTTTTATTTTTTTTAATAAATTTTCATTTTCTAAAGTTGTAAATATTCCATTTTCACTTGATAATAATACTTTTTCACCAAAAAAATCATAATCCATAGTTTCTGAGGAAAGAACAGTGGCTAAAATTAGTTTTTCTTTTCTTAAATCAGTATTAGAAATTTTATTATATATGTCTGCTTTTTTCATTAAAACCATCCTTTCGTTAATTCTGGCTTAAATGCAAAATAGCTTCTAAAACTCCACCTGCTACTGCTAAAGATTTATCTGATATTCTATAACAATATTTTTCTTCATCACGAGGATCAATATCTCCGATTTTCCAATCTTTTTTGACTTCTCTTCCCCAGGAAATTTGACCTCTAATAACTCCAGTTATTTTAGCTCTTATTGGTTCACCACTTACATAACCAAAAATTTCACCTTTTTCTATATGTTCACCAATTTCTTTATCACTATCAAATTTACCATTCTGAGGGGCATATAAAACTCTATCTTTAGTAATACCCATAACCTCTCCCGGTTCTCCAGTATAGGCCTCTGGTTTGCCATCATAAATTACTCTTCCCAGATAATGACCGCGATTTGTTTCTATTACTGCATTTACATCTTTTTTTGCCTCAAAACCAGGACCAAGTCCTATTACTATTTCTGCTTCGTTTTTATTGGTAGAATTATTTCTTTTCATCATTCTTCCATCAATTATTACATCTGCTTCAAAATGTTTTTTAAAATATGACCAGAGATCATTTATAAAGACAGGAATATGTCCTTCCTCTAATGCTTTTTCAAATTCATCTTCATTTTTTACATAAACACCTTTAACACCTTCAATCTTATGACTTCCGTGATATATAGCTTCAGCAAAAGATACTCCTCTTCTGACCATTTTAGGTTTGGGAATATCACAAATAGCTACCTTAAAACCACTTTGATATAATCTATAAGCTGTTCCTGAAGCTATATCACCACCACCTTTAATTAAAACACAAACATCATTTATTCCTTTCATAATTATCACCTCAATTTAATATTTTAATAACAGGATTTCTTTTTTTAGTATCAGCTAAAATAACTTTTTCAATTCCTGATTCCCGTAATTCTTGACCTATATCTAAAGCTATCTCATAACCACAACTGCTCACCTGATTTAATACAACTATAAATTCATCAAATTTATCTCTATAATATCCATAACTTCTTTTATCAGTTATTATCTTAGTTATCATCTCCTTATCTATAATAGAACTGGAAGTTAATTTTTTTATTTTACTTACCCTATGACATGTTCTTTTACTAATCTTTTTACCAAAATCTTTTAATCCCATAACAGTTATTAATTTCGTAGTTGATTTAGGAACAACCGGTTCATAATCAGCAGGTGCTTTAATTGATTTCATTGCTGCTCCATCACCTTCAACAATAATTATTTCATCCGTAAATCTAGAATGTAATCTATCTACCCATTCTGGTTTTATTCCTTTTAATTTGTTTTTACCATTTTCCAGTTCTTTAACAAGTTTAGTAACAATAAATATGTTATCATTACTTTCCCTTCTTATTTTAACAATATTATCCTTGATTTGTCCATAATTTTTATTAATAATCTTATTTTTTTTAATATTTGTTAAAGACTGAATATGAGTAGTAGTTGTAATAATTAAATTTTTATTTATTTCACTGGCCAAAATTTTTAAAATAGATGTTTTTCCTCCTGCCCCAACTAAAGTTATAACATCTTCTTTATCTACCATTAAGAAATTACTAAAATCATCAACCATTAGATCACCTCTTTTATTTCAGTTGTATTCTCAGTCCCCATTTCCACTTTTTTAGCTAAATCATCTACTATAATTTCAGCTTCATAAGCTTCACTTAGATTATTGGAATTCATAACTTTTTTAGTATCTCCAGAAGTTAAAATTTCTCCTTCTTTGATAATTATAACCTGATCACTATATTTTAACGCCAGATTGGGATCATGTAGAGCAGTAACTACACCTTTTTTCTTTTTAGTTAATTTTTGCAATTCCTGTAAAATAAGATGCTGATTTTTAAAATCAAGATGAGAAGTAGGTTCATCAAAAAGCATATATTCAGTATTTTGAAGTAATGCTCTGGCAATTAAGACAAGCTGTCTTTCTCCTCCACTTAATTCATTATAATTTCTATCAGCCATTTTCAGGATATTCAATTTTTTCATTATTTTTTTAGCTTTATCGTAGACAGATTTTTCAGGCTGTTTACCAAAAGCTAAATAAGGAGTTACTCCCATAATAACAACATCTATACTTTTATAGGAAAATACAGAATTATGTTCCTGAGGGACCATACTTATTTTTTGAGCAATTTCTTTTTGTTTTAAATCAGTTAAATTTGTCTCATCAATAAAAATCTGACCACTGTCTTTTTTTATTATTCCATTTAATGTTTTAATAATTGTTGTTTTCCCTGATCCATTAGCACCTAAAAGACAGGTTAATTTACCTCTTTTAAGAGAAATATTTATATTTTTAAGTATCTTTTTTTCTCCATAGCTAAAATTTAAATTTTTTGTTTTAATCATTATTTACACCTCATTTGTTTTGCCAAAAATATAGAACACTTTGTTTATTATTTTCTATCCAGAGATAGTCATCTTTTTCTTTAAGGTGATTTTTTAAAAAAGATTTTAATATATTTAACTCATTTTTTTCTAAATTATAATGGAAACGAAAAAAATCAACTGCTTCTGTAAAATTTAAAAAAGGTTGGCCAAACTGATAATTAAATTCTTTTTTCTTAAAATCTATTTTCATTTTTTTAAGTAATTTTTCCACATCTCTATAATTACAGCGATGTACCCTTTGTTCTCTGCCAAGTTTTTTAAACAATATATCACTTGAAAAAGAATGTCTTTTTCTTTCACCAGGTACAAATAAAAATACATAATCACTTATTAGCTCTCTCATTTTTTCTAAAGATGCTTTAGTACCCACAACTTCTTCTCCACTATAAGCAGTAATTAAAGAGTTGATTTCATATTCATTAGAAATTTTTATTTTATTCCAGTCACCCTTTTTTGTTATAATCTTTGATTTCAGCTTTTTCTTTTCTGCTAATTTATCTAAATAAGCTAACATTTCTTTTGAATAATCCAGGGCGATTACTTTATTAACAATTTCTGCTAATGACAGAGCAAAGGTACCAATACCTGTTCCAACATCAATTATAGTATCTCTATCATTTAAATAATCTTCTATAAATTTTATAACATTTTGAGGATATTCACAATTTTTTAAAGCTCTATTATACCAATCCATCTCTCTTTTAGTCCAATTCATGGCAAACCTCCAGTTAATTAATTTTAACCCCAACCTGAATCTTTACGGGTAATAAGTAAATAAGCAAAAAATGGAGCTCCAACAAATGCTGTGATAATACTTATCGGAATTTCTGCAGAAGTTAAAGTTCTGGCTATATTATCCATTATAAGCAAAAATATTGGTCCTAAAATAATTGTCTGAGGTATCATAATTTTATGATCTGAACCAACTAAATATCTTGCAATATGAGGGATAACCAGTCCTATCCAGGTAATTTGACCTGTAGCTGCAACTGAAGCTGCAACCATAAAGGTACTAAAAGAAATAAGTAATATTCTAATCAGTTTAACATTAACCCCCATTGATATTGCTTCTTCATCTCCCATAGACATTACATTTAAATACCATCTCATCAAATAAATAATTATAATTCCTACAACTATCAATGGTAAAATAAATTTTACTTCCTGCCAGCTTGCTCTACTAAAACCACCCATCAACCAGAACACTATTCCTGGCAGTTCGTCTAAGGGATCAGCCAAATATTTTAAAATAGATAACATAGCATTAAAAAGAGAACTAACTACAATACCAGCTAAAACCATTTTCATAACATTTTGGCCCTGGCTCAATTTGGAAATGAAAAAGGTTAAAGCTACAGCTATAACCCCAAATATAAATGATAATCCATAAATCCAAAATATAGAACCCTCAGTGATTAACATCCCCAGGGCCACTCCAAAACCTGCTCCAGCACTAACTCCCAATATATTGGGAGAAACAAGAGGATTATGGAAAATACTTTGATAAACTGATCCAGTTACAGATAATGCTGAACCTACTGCCATCACGAGAATAATACGAGGTAGGCGGATATAATAAAATACCCGCCAGTCATTACCTTTTACTGATTTTGTACCAAAAATTAACTGTCTTAAAGTATTAAATACCTTTTTTATATCTAAAGAATATCTGCCAATTATAAGAGAAAACAAGAATACAACAACTAAAATAATTAAACTATATTCCAATTTTCCCATTTTATGTTTTTTAGTTTTTAATTCTTTTTCTTTCAATTAAGTTCACCATCATATTCAGAAAATGTTTTTCCATAAAGTTCTTTATAAAAATCATTAACTATTTTTTCTAAAGATAGATCAGCAAACTTTTCTGGATAAACTTTTTTGGCAAGCCAGGGTATTATCAAAGCTGAAGAAGGACTTGGATAATCCCATGGTTCTAAATTAGAGGGAATTCTATCTATATTGTTATCTTGAAATGCTGAAATAGATTGATATTTTTCTTCATTTTTTAGTTTATCCAAACTTTTTCTATAAAATTGAGATACAATTATATAATCAGGATTCCATTTTATTAATTCTTCTGAAGATGCTTTTATAAAACCTTTTTTTGCCTTTTTAGCAGGATTAATTGCTCCTGCTTTTTCTATCAGATCAGTCTGTAATATATTTTCTCCAACTGTATCTAAAAGCTCTGAATTAGCAAAATAAACTTTTTTTCTTTCAGATTCAGCAATATTTTTAGTTCTTTCACTTATCTTCATTATTTTTTGATACTGTTCATCAACCTTTTTTGCTTTTTTTTCTA
>DATFIM010000229.1 GCA_035270125.1 Halanaerobiales bacterium
TTATTTAGTACTATCTGGGCCTTTGGATTAATGTCAGCAGTTGGAATTCCAATTTATGCTGTGTCAACTATGATTCCAGTAATGCTTATAGCTTTAGGGGTAGCAGATGGTATACACTTACTTACAAATCTAAATGAAAAAATGAAAGAAAAACCAGGTATATCTACAAATGAAGCTATAACAGAAATGATAAAAGATATGTGGAAACCAGTAGTAATGACTTCTATAACAACAGCAGTAGGTTTTATTTCACTATTGACATCTGATGTTTATGCAGTAAAATATTTTGGTTTATTTACAGCTTTTGGTGTTATGGCAGCAATGATATTTTCCTTAATATTTATACCTGCAGGATTGAAATTGTTTAATTTACCTAAATTTAAATCAAATAAGAAAAATAAAAATAATAATGAAAATAATGTTTATTATAAATTTGCTGATTGGGTTTTAGAACATAAGAAAAAAATAATATTAGCCTCAATTATTTTGTTGGTTGCAGGAATTATCGGTTCACAAAGTCTCTGGATAAACTCCAGTTTTTTGAGTAAATTTGAAGATGATGAAAAAATAATTGTTGCCAATAATTTCATAAATGATCATTTTGGAGGTACTACAAATTTAAATGTTATTATAAAGGCAGAAGAAAATGATGCTTTAAAAAATCCCGAGTATTTAAATGATATCTGGAAACTACAACAGAATTTAGAGAAAAAAGACGAAGTAGGTGATAGTTTAGCTTTAACTGATTTTTTAAGAAGAATTAATAAGGTAATGAATGAAGGGCAGGAAAAATATAATAAAATTCCAGATAGTAAAGAATTAGTTGCTCAATATTTATTATTATATTCAATGTCGGGAGATCCAGATGATTTAAATAGTGTTATTGATTATGACTATAGAAGGACTAATCTGCAATTGAATTTAAAAGATGATGATGCAAGATTAATCAATGATGTGATGGATGAGATTGAAAATTTCAAAGAAAATTCATCTCTTTCTGAGTTAGAAATTGATTATGCAGGTTCAGCCTATACCAATAGAGTATTTGCCAATCTTATATTAGAAGGTCAAATAAAAAGTCTTTCACTTTCAGTTGTAATTGTAATCCTGTTATTAGCTTTATTATATAAAAGTTTTACTGCAGGAATATTTGGTAGTTTACCTATTATAATTACAGCTATGGTTAACTTTGGTTTAATGGGTTATCTGAATATAGCTCTTAATACAACCACAGCATTGATTTCAAGTATAGCAGTTGGAATGGGAATAGATTATTCCATACATTTATTATCCAAATATCAGAAGTTTGGTCAAAAAGAATCCAGTCCACAATTAGCTGCCGAAAAGACAATGAAACAAGCAGGTAAAGCTATAGCTTTTAATGCCATTGTTGTTATAGCAGGATTTATGGTACTTATCTTTTCTAGTTTTCCACCTAATAGAGAGTTAGGATATTTAGTATCTTTATCACTTTTCAGTAGTTTTGTCTTAACTTTAACATTAGTAGTGGCTTTAATTGACAGGTATAAACCTAAGTTTATATTTAATAAAAAAGATAAAAATAATTAAATTGGAGGGTGAATAAAATGAAATTTACTAAAATTTTAACTGTATTTTTCGCTTTAACTTTGATTTTTACAGGTATTAGTTCAGAAGTTATGGCAGAGGATTTAAGTGGGAGAGAAGTAATTCAAAATGTATATGAAAGAGAAGAGGGAGAAAGTCGTGAAGCTGAAATGAATATGGTCTTAATTAATAAGCATGGAGATAAAAGAGTAAGAGATTTAAAACAATTTAATAAAGATTTTGGAGATGTAGAAAAAAAGATAATGTTTTTTACTGGTCCACAGGATATAAGAGGAACTTCTTTTATGAATTGGAGTTATGAAGAGAATAAAGAAGATAATCAATGGATTTATCTTCCCGCTTTAGGTAAGATAAAAAGAATTTCTTCTGATAGTAAAGGTGATTACTTTATGGGTTCAGATTTTACCTATGACGATTTAGGTGAAAGAAATATAGATGCTGATAATCATAAGTTGCTTAGAACTGATACTTTAGATGGTGAAGAAGTTTATGTAGTTGAAAGTATTCCTAAAGATGAAGATTATATGTATTCTAAAACTATTACCTGGGTAATAAAGGATAAATGGATTGGTTTGAAAAAAGAATTTTATGATAGAAGTGGAGAACATTTAAAAACTTTAAAGGTTAATGAATATAAAGAAATAGATGGGATAATTACAGTAACAGAGAGTGAAATGCATAATATACAAAAAGATCACAAAACTCAATTAAAATTAGATGAAGTTAAATATAACAGTGGAATTGATGAAAATACTTTTAGTGAAAGACAAATGAAAATGGGCATATAAATTTAAACTACTAAAATATAAATTTAAACTACTAAATTAGGAGGAAAAAATTATGATTACTATAAATAAAAAAATATTAATAACTGTACTTAGTTTTGTAATGATAATTTCTATAATAACTTTTTCTACTTCAGC
>DATFIM010000230.1 GCA_035270125.1 Halanaerobiales bacterium
ATATTCACCCAGATCTTCATTTAACTTTTCAGTTTCATTCATAGCATCAAAAACTTCTAAAGCCTTTAATATCGCAAAAACTCCAAGATAGGTATTGCGATTTTCTTTATCATTAATTGCCTTACTTAATACCACTACTTCCCCTACCAGAAAACCTGTACCTTTCGGCCACCAGTTTTCTGCATAAATATGACCTGCTGAAGGAATAGTAGCTGCCCAAACAGCTGCAGTATTTTTATCTTTTAAATCAAGTAAATCTTTTCGCTGTTTATTAGGTTCCAGATAATTTAGATCCCAGTAAACTTCTGTATCTTTTAATGCTTCATTTTTTTCTAAAAAATCCACTACTCTTCTACCACTATTATCTCGGGCAATAGGATTAACTCCTTTTTCTAAAAGCATTCTAATAATCTCTGAATTAGAATTATATTGAACAGCTTCCATCATTAAAGTCTTTCCTGTATATGTCTTAGTCTCCAATCTTGCTCCATGAGCTATTAAAGTTGAAATAACTTCTGGATTTGTTCTATAGCGAACTGCATAAAAGAGAGCTGTTTTACCCTGATCATCTCTTAAGTTAACTCTACTCCCTCTATTAAGTAAATAACGAATGATTTTTAAATCATTTTCTTTTACTGCATACATTAAAGGAGTTATACCGCGATTATCCTGTGAATTTATTTTAGCTCTATTTTCTAAAAGATAATCAAATTTATCTCTATCATTTACATATTGAGCTGCATAACTTAAAACATTTCTTCCATTTCCATCTTCATAATTTAAATCAGCTCCATTTTCTTTTAGATCCTTTAAAATACTTAAACTTCTATTTTCCATTAAAGCAAATTGAAAAGGAGTTATTCCATTATCATCTCTTATATTTACATCTGCTCCATTTTCTAATAATAACTCAATCGCATTATTTCTTCCCTGAGAAATTGCATCATAGAGAATAGTTCTTCCTTTTTCATATCTAATATTGAGATTTGCTCCTCTATTTATTATCATTCTAAAAATGGTGTAATCATAATTTCGATATCCATTTGCAAATAAAAGTTTTAAAGAAGTTTCCCCTTTATCATTTTTTACATTAACTCTGGCTCCACTTCTAAGAAGAATTCTTACTGCATCTATTCTCCCTCTATCAACTGCAAGTAAAAGAGCTGTATTACCTTTACTATTTTGAATATCAATATCTCTTCCCAGATAGGTTAAAAGCTCAATAATAGCTGGATTTTCATTATAAACTGTAGCATACATCAAAGCTGTCCATCCATTTTCTGTACGATAATAAGGGTTTGCTCCTTCATTTCTGAGTAAAACAATTGCATCACGATGAGGATTGCTTTTGGCAGCTGCTAAAAAGGGAGTCATCCCATTTTCAGCAATTTGATTAACTTCTGCTCCTTCATCTATAGCTTCCAGTATCTTTTCGGCAGGTGCATAACTACAAAGTTCTATAAAACTTTCCTCTGTATCATTTTCCTCAGCCATAATAGGAAAACTAAAAGCTAAAG
This sequence comes from Halanaerobiales bacterium, assembly GCA_035270125.1. Classification (NCBI taxonomy): domain Bacteria; kingdom Bacillati; phylum Bacillota; class Clostridia; order Halanaerobiales; species Halanaerobiales bacterium. The sequence goes on from DATFIM010000230.1 coordinate 1,518, forward strand.
TTAAAATAATTAAAAAGGTGGTAATCACCAAAAATTTTCTCTTTTTCATTAATCATACCTCCATTAATTTATTTTTTTATTCTTTCATTTTCTTCTATATCCATTTTTAATTCCTGCAACTGAAAACCTTTAATAATATCAGTTCTGGTTATAATTCCAACCAAGTTATCTTCTTCATCGACAACCAATAATCTCCCTATATCTTCTTTTGAGATTATTTTTAAAGCATCATAGATTTCATCTTCAGGATGAACTTTTTTTATCTCATCAGACATAATCTGTCTTACCTTTTTCATCCCATGTTCTTCTCTTTTTACCTTTTTTATATCTTCCATAGTTACCATACCTTTAAGATGATTATTATCCACTACAGGATAACCTGAGTGTCTTTCTTCAAACATTTTTTGTAAAAGTTGAGATAAAAATAATTCTCCTGAAACTGTTTTTACTTCTCTTGTCATCAAATCCTTTACCTTCAAACCAGCCAATCCTTTTTTTATCATAGTTTGTTGATATTCCTGAGAACCGGCCATAAAAATATAAAAAGCAATAAAAATGAGTATAAAATTACCAGATAAAAATCCAAAAATTCCAATCATAAAAGCAATTATTTTCCCAACCTGAACTGCAATTCTGGTAGCTTCCAGATAACTTTTTCTCTTTGCTATTAAAGCCCTCAAAACTCTACCTCCATCAGTTGGGAAAGCAGGTATTAAGTTAAAAACACCAAGGTAAATATTTATCTGCCCTAAAAAGAAAAAAACAATTTTTAGATCAGCTAATGTATCATAAGAAAAAATACCAGAAAATTTTAATAATAAATATCCAAAAACCAGACTGAAAACAGGACCTATTAAAGCCATTAAAGCCTCATCTGTAGAATCCTCACTAATCTCTTCCATCTGGGCTACTCCACCTAAGAGCATAAGGGTAATATCATTGATCTCCATTCCCCTTTTTCTAGCCACAAATGAATGAGCAAGTTCATGTAAAGCAACACTAACAAAAACTAAAACAGCAATAATCAAACCCAAGAGATAGGGATTTAAAGATAAACTTGTATTTGTTAAACCCATATATCCTAAAAAACTTTGAATATTAGTTCCAAAAATCCAGGCAAAAAAGGGTAAAATTATTAAAAAAGTAAAATGAATTTTAATGGGAATCCCGGCTATCTCACCAATTTTAAAAGAGCCTCTAAACATTTAAAATCCCTCCCCTGAAAACTATATTTTCCTTTGATGTGATAAGAATATCAGAAAACGTAATTATTTTCAATTAATTTTTAATATGTTATAATTATTTTAGATTAAATTAAAGAGGAGTGAGAACTATGCCAACTGAAAAAATAGTAGTTTTGGAAAATGAATTTGAAGCTGGCTTAATGGAAGATATATTAAATGAAAGAGATATACCTTATGTTATTCAATCTTATGTAAATGGTCCTTATGATGGTATCTGGAAATCTCAAAAAGGTTGGGGCCATATTGAAGCAGATCCAGAGTATAAAGAAGAAATTCTGGAGGTATATAGAGAAATAAAAGATGATTAATATATCATTTTTCTCATAATACCGCTCCATTATTAAGTATAGACTTTTTCAGGAGCACTAAAATTCGAAAATGATATATTAATTCTACCGTAAAAACCTATAAAAAATAAATTCAACTAATTTTATAATATTCTAAGAAAGGAAGATATAATGAGCGATATAGCAAATAATCTTGAATTTAAATATCTAAATAATAATAAA
>DATFIM010000231.1 GCA_035270125.1 Halanaerobiales bacterium
TGATGACCTTTTCCTACTATTTTTTTATGAATTTTTTGCTGAACTTCTACCATTTCATTATAAAGACGGAAAATAATTATTTTACCGTAAAAATCATTATTAAACATTACATTTTTAATACTTAAAACCAAATCTCGTCCTTTGTATTGTAATAACTCTTCTGATTTTTCTTTTTTAGATAGCAAAAAGTCTAAATCTTTGCCATTGCCAGCCAGACTTTTCAATTCCTTTCCCTGCCAGTTATCCTTATCAACTTTCAATATTTTTTCTGCTTTATTATTGATTAATTCTATTCTTTGTTCACTATCAGTAATTATTACTCCACTTCCCATTTCATCTAAGAGTAATTTCCATTGATTTAAAAGAACTCTTCGGTTCTGCCAGGCATACTCAAATCCATACCAAAATGTAGGAACTTTTAATAGATATTTTTTTATAATTTCTTCTGCCTTTTTATCATCAACTCTTAATATAGAAAGTATATCTAATATATTTGAAATATCAAAAACTCTATTTCCTATCAGTATTATTTCAGCATCAATATCAGGTAAAAAATCATAGGGCTCAGGTTCAGGTACTATAATATAATCAATATCATCAGGATAATCTAACTTTCCTTCATAATAAGGACAGAGTTTAATATCAGTTATTCCTAATTGATAAATGAGGGCCATAGTTTCATTAGCCATATATTGATTTATATTTGCAACTAAAGCTTTTGAACCCCCGGGAATTTCTTTTATTTTCCTTAATGCCTCTCTTGTAATAGTTCTTTTCATCATTAAAGTTGGAGCATCACATTTGATTTTATCAATTAATTTATTCAAGATTTCAGGGTCAGTATATAAAATTAAATCAGTATTATAAATAGGGGGAACAGGTTCCATCTCCATATGTCTAAAATCTATTTCAATTATTTCTCCAAATATCTTTTTTAATTCATCAGTAAAAAATTTTGATATTTCCTTTTCTATTGCCAGGATAGTAATTTTTTTCATAAATAATTCAACTCCTCTCTCCTCCATTTATAAATCAAATTATTTCTGCTTATGAGTATAACACAAATAACTAAAAATGGGAAATAATAATTTTTATTTCATCTCCATCCCATTTATATAATAATAAACACTATTCAATCAACAATTATACCTGGCATAAACTATGCATAATATATATTGTGAATATTATTAAAATATAAATGTAACAAAATAAGTTAATTCTAATAATAAAATTGGAGGTCTTAAAATGTTTAAAAACTATGATGATTTAGTTAATTATGTGAAAAATAATGAGGTTAAAATGCTAGATTTTAAAATACCAGAATTATCTGGTGGATGGAGACATTTAACTGTTCCTGTCCAAAGATTATCAAAAGAATTATTTGAAGAAGGATTTGGATTTGATGGTTCAAACTATGGTTATGCAAATATTGAATCCAGTGATATGGTCTTTATTCCTGACTATACTACAGCATTTAAAGATCCTTTCTGGGAAAAAACTACTTTAAGTTTTTTAGGTGATATTCATGAAATAACTCCTGAAGGTAAAAAGCCATTTATAAATGACTCTAGAACAATTCTTAAAAGAGCACTTGATTACATGGAAGATAAAGATGTAGCTGATCAGTTTATTTTAGGTCCAGAATTTGAATATTATATTTTGGATCATGTCAGCTATTGGAATGAAGCAAATTCTTCTGGCTATAATGTTGATTCCTTTCAATCCGCCTGGAATAGTGATGAACTGGAAGAAAATTTAGGCTACAAAGTTGGTCACAAAGATGGTTATCATCGTGATGCTCCACATGACCTTTACCGAAATTTGCGTTCTGATATTTCTTTAGAACTTGAAAAAATGGGTATAAATGTTAAATATCATCACCATGAAGTTGGTGGTCCCGGTCAACATGAAATAGAAACTACCAGAGAAGAGGGACGCAAAATGGGCGATGCTTCTATGCTTATTAAATATTTTGTAAAAAATATGGCCTATCAGCGAGGAACAACTGCAACTTTTATGCCTAAACCTATCTTTGGAGAAGCAGGCAATGGATTCCATGTACACATGCAACTTTTTAAAGATGGCAAATCTATTTTCAATGGTCCTGATTCAAATTATGCCGGCCTTTCTGATAAAGCCCTCCATTTTATGGGAGGAGTATTAAAACACACACCAGCCTTAATGGCAATTACTGCACCAAGTACAAATTCATATAAAAGATTAGTCAAAGGTTATGAAGCACCAGTGGCAATTTGTTTTGCAACTTCCAATCGTTCTGCAGTAGTAAGAATACCTGGTTATGCTACAGCTCCTCAGAAAAAACGGTTTGAATTCCGCCCGAGTGATGCTTCAGGTAATCCTTACTTAACATTTGCTTCTTTATTAATGGCAGGACTTGATGGAATAGAAAATAAAATAGATCCAACCGAAGAGGGATTTGGGCCTATAGATAAAAATGTTTATGAAATGGATGAAAAAGAAACTGAACTAGAATTTTTACCTGGAAGTTTAGAAGAAGCTCTAAATGAATTAGAAAAAGATCATGATTTTTTAATGAAAGGTGATATTTTCACTAAAGAACTTATAAATAGTTGGATAGAAACAAAGAGAAAAGAAGCAGAAAATGTAAAAACAATGCCCAATCCTAAAGAATATGAAATGTATTTTGATGTGTAAAATTAAAAAGTAATAAACTATATTCTAAGCCAGGGAATTATAAACACCCTGGCTTTTTTGTATTTCTAAACAAAAATTATTGTATAATTTCTCTAAGTTCCACCTCATGCTTTTCACCATTTATTTTTATATTATAATGTTTAGAATCAGTTAATTCCCTATTTTGTTTTTCAATACTTTTGTATATTTCTTTTCTTTTATTTAATAATTTTTGAGCTGACTTCAAATCTATTTTTTCAAAAAACATTAAATCTCCAGGCTTTTTCTGAGAAACTAAATCTATATCAACTGTAATCACTGTTGCAATCTTAGTATAACCACCAGTAGTTTGTCTATCTGCTAACATTATTATTGGTTTTCCATTTCCAGCTACCTGAATTGAGCCTTCTGCGATTCCCTCACTGATAATATCAGCACCATCTTCATGTTCTATTTTAGGACCTTCAAGCCTATATCCCATACGATCAGCTTGATTACTAACTTTAAATTCACCTTCTAAAAATTTAGAAATACCACTTTTAGTAAAATAATCATCCTGAGGTCCCATAATCACTCTAATTTTATTTTTTGAAAAATCAGGTCTATATGCTTTTTCTAAAGATTTAAAAGTATAATTTTTCTTAGTAACCTCATTATTGATTTCTAAAACATCTCCATTTTCCAACTTTCTACCTTCATATCCTCCTAAATCAGCTCTTAAATAAGTTGATTTACTTCCCATCGTTTCAGGAAGATTAAACCCACTTTTGAAAGCGATATAACCTCTTAAACCTTTTTGAGATGGAAGAATTTGTAATATATCCCCTTTTTTAATATATTGAGATTGCCACATCTTTATATTTTTACCATTCAATTTAACTTCACTTTTGGCTCCAGTTACAGCTATAATAGCATCCTGTTCAAACTTTAATTTAGGTCCATTATATGTATATTCTAAAACTCCTTCTTCTTTGTTACCAACAAGTAAATTAGCTATTTTATAACTAAATTTATCCATAGCACCTGCTGTCGGCATCCCAAATTTTTGATAACCAAATCTTCCTCTATCCTGAACTGTAGTTAAAGGGCCACTATCTTGGACTAATAACTTAGGCATTTTTGACCCTCCCTATTTTAGCTTTTTCTTTCTTTATTTTTTCAAACTTATCCTCACTAATTTTTTTAAATTTTATATAATCTCCTGCTTTAACTAAAAAAGGAGGTTCTCTAAATGGATTAAATAAATTTAAAGGTGTTCTACCTATTAAACGCCATCCTCCTGGACTATCTATAGGATAAATACCTGTTTGGCTACCAGCAATACCTACACTTCCTTTATTAATTTTTTCCCTTGGTTTATCTAATCTTGGAGTAGCAATTTTTTCAGACATTCCTCCTACATAAACAAAACCTGGAGTAAAACCTAACATATATACTAAATATTTTCTCTGAGCATGAATTTCAATTACTTCATTTTTACTTAAATTATTATACTCAGCAACATAATCAAGATCAGGGCCATATTCTCCACCATAGACAGTAGGAATTTCAATTACATCTGGCTTTTCAATATTGAATTTTTCTAAATTATTTTTTAAAGTATTTAATTTCTCAACTAA
>DATFIM010000232.1 GCA_035270125.1 Halanaerobiales bacterium
GATTGAATCATTTTCTTTGCATAAATAAAAATAATGGTAATACTTTTATGGTCCCTAATAAAGAACCTGCTCCATAAGAAAAATGTAGTATCAAAAATGATGCTAGAACATAAAATAAATTCATATTTTTGGGTTTAAGCCTAATTGAAATTGTAGTTATAAAACCCAGATAAATTAAAATAATTAAAAGGCTTAAAAATATAAAGGGGAAATAAAAAAAAGATAAAATAACAGGGATAATAATGGATAAAATAAATCCCAGCGGAACAAAGTGTCTTAACGAAAGTGCTTTAAAATTGCGTGTATAATAAATAGTAAAGATATTCCAAAGTCCATTTTTAAAATTATTATTTGCAAAAGCAGAAAAATTGTTTCTGGCAAAATAGGTTGCCTTAACAGCAGGTACTAAAAATATTTTTCCACCACCATTTTTAATTCTCAGGTTAAATTCAATATCTTGATTTCTAGTCAGTTCTGTATTAAAAAATCCAAATTTTTCAAACACGCTTTTATGGTAACAACCAAAAGCTACTGTATCCACTTCACAAACATTATTCACCCCGGTACGAAATAATGCGTTTCCAACACCCCACTTATTCGATAAAACAAACTGAATAGCCTTTGATTTTTGAGTATTATCCAATGTTCTAGTTTCCAGCACTCCGCCAACTGCTTCAGCTTTTAATTTTTTTGCCCAACTTACAAGTTTCACAAAGTAATCTGCCGGATATTTTGCATGGGCACTTATAATAAAAATATAATCTCCGGTTGATTTTTCAATTCCTAAATTGATAGCATAGGGTGTCGTTTGATGCTCGTTTATTAAGAATTGAATATTTGGATATTCCTGAGTAATCTCTTTTACAATTTCCACGGTATTGTCATTGCTTTTGCCATCAATAACAAAAATTTCAGCTTCAATTACTGAACTCATATTTTTTACAATGGATAATAAGCATTGCTTAAGGTATTTTTCCTCGTTTCGGGTAGGTATGATGATTGAAATTTTATCCATTGAAATGATACAATCTTAATTAACCATTATAAAACCTATATAATTGCTTTCATAAATTCTAAAAAATACGTTAACTTAAACACATTAGCCCAAACTAAATTTTCCAAAATCAAATAATATTTAACTTTAATTATATCCACTATTACAATTTAGTAATTTACCATTATTATTTTATAGCATATTCATTTAAATTAATACTATTATAAATTCTTATTAACTTTTCAGCCTCATTATCCCAGTTATATTTATCTACAACCGCTTTTTTACCATTCATACCCATTTGCTTCGCAACACTGGGATTTTCAAATAAAAATGATATTGCACCAGCAATATCTTCAGAATTTTCCGGATTAACACAAATACCACATTTATTTTTATCGACGATTTCTTCCCACAATGGAAAATTTGAAGCAATAATTGGTAAACCAGCAGCCATATATTCAAACATCTTATTAGGTTGTGAATGTGTATGGTTTGGTAAAGGTAAAAAAGTTACTACACCTGCGTATGATTCAGATAAATATATTTCTAATGATTCTCTAGATTGATAACCTAAATAATCAACATTAGTCCAACCATTTAAGCTTTTCAATTTTTTTAAAAAATCTTCTGATGTAAAATTTCCTATTAATAAAAGTCGCGCATTTACAAATTCCATCGCTTTCACAACATATTCTAATCCCCTCTGAGGACTAATTAATCCAACAAAACATATTTGTCTTTTCCTTTTTGAAATGTCAGTATTTGATTCTGAAACAGTTAATTTTGGATAGTTATTAATTATAAAAGTATTTTTATTGATTTTACAAAATCTATTATGGATACTTTGAGTTGCAGCAATTAAATAATTTAATTTTTTACTTATTCCGTTTTCATACCATTTAAAAACAACAGAAATAAATTTTCGTAAAAATTTAAAACCCCAATCTCGACTAAGAATGGCCTTTGGATTATCTTCATGAATATCATAAATAACAATCTTTCCTGCTTTTTTTAAAAACAATCCAACAATTAATAAATCCGGATCATGAAAGTGATAAACATCAGCGTTTATCTTTTTAGCATATTTTAGCATTTTATATGGGAGAAAAAAAAATCGATATATCAAATTTTTCCTTTTAGAAGATACAAGACTGAAAGGAATTTTGGGGTTCTTAATTTTTGGTGAAACAACACCTAAAATATGAATATTAAAATTATTATTATACAAAGACAAACATTCCTTATGATATATTCTAATATCATCAATGGGATGTGCAGTAGTAATATGACAAACTTTCATTAAGCTTTTTGTTTAATTGATTGATCGTATTGGTTAGCCACAAAATAAATAAAACTAAAATAAACCGTATAGCTTACCAGTTCGATTCCTACCAGAATTTTTAAAAATAAATGAATTTCCAGGTCATTAAATAGGAATAACAGTGATAGTAAACAGAAATACAGGATTTGCCAAAGGGCTCCAATTTTTATCCGCTCAAGTGCAGGGAAAACTGATGCCAGAGGCGAGACTATAAATTTTATCCCATAAGAAAACACTAATATCTTTGTATAAATACCGGAAATAAAATACTGCCTTCCAAATATTTGAAAAATATCTTCGGCAAATAATTCAATAATAACCACGCCAACCAATACCATTAATGACAAAGAACCTGCTATTTTCAGAATATCTTTTTTAATTGGTTTTTGTTGGTTTCTTTTTTCGGCAAAATTCTGAAGCAAAACCTGCGACAATGAAGTGGTTATTAATGCTAACGGAACCGCAAGCACCATGCGGCTTAAATCAAAATAGCCCACAATGGATTCGGAATAAAATTTATTCACAATTAAAACAGGGAGAAAAAGACTAATGGTATTGAACAAATTGGGTATGGCATAAAATTTTGGGAAATCAATATATCTTTTTAAAACCTGTTTAATATTAAAAAAACTAACTTCTTTTAATTGTAATCCATGCTTTAAGGATTGAAATATACCTGAAATTAGGTTTAAAAAATTACCAACCAAGTCACCAAGCAAAATACCCAAGGCATTTCCTGTGAATCCAACTCCTGTTTGAGTAGCCCCTTCGCCTGTTCGCCGAACAATTTTGTTTATTGCACTGGCTTTAAAAGCTTTATTTCTAATCAACCAATAATTAATGGCCTCATAAGAAGCCAGCAAAATAACCGTTAGTGGTAAAAAATATAACCAATTAAAATAGTTAGCTGGAAATTCAACAATATCTTTCCAGAAAGCAGGAAAAAGTAAAACAGACAAAAAAATCAGGATAGAAAAGAAAGAAATAATACCCACTGTACCAAAAAGCAAATTGGTGCTTTCCTCTTTTTTGGGAGGTAAAACAATGGCACGGTTATATTGCAATGGTACGATGGACACCATTATACTTACGATACTGAAATAGACGGCATAAGCCCCAAAATCTTCAGGAGAATACAACCTCCTGGTTATTAACTGAAACAGAATGGCAATAATTTGTGAAATCCCAATACCAACAATAAGTGTAATAGTATTTCTTACAATGATTTTATCTTTTAACTTATGAAGTAGCATTGGATACCTTTTTTATATCGTAAGCATAAGGAATCAACGATAAAATCAAGAATG
>DATFIM010000233.1 GCA_035270125.1 Halanaerobiales bacterium
AAGTGATCAAAAAATAGATAAACTTAATTTAGAAAAATGGGAAATAATCAGTTTTATTCCAGAACGCTTTCAAAAAATAGAAAGAGAAGCTACCAAAAAAGAAATAAAAGAAGTAAAAAAATTTCTTAATAATAAATCATCAAATAATAGAAATCTATGGAATAAAATAAAAAGTATATTCAAATAAAAAAAGGACAGGCTTAGCCTGTCCTTAAAATTATCATTTATATTTATTTTTTGTTAGCTGGTTCAATATTTATTTTGGTGCCGTTAATAGTATTATTTTTCATTATTTCTAAAACCTGATGTCCGTCTTCTCTTGGAACTTCAACAAAAGTAAAAGTATCGTAAACATCAATAGCTCCAATTAAGTTTCCAGAAATACCAGTTTCTCCAGCAATTGCCCCAACAATATGTCTGGGAGATATTTTATCTTTTCGGCCTATATTAACAAATAATCTTACCATACCTGGTTCTGCGCCAGTATCTCCAAAATCAATTTTTTGCGGAGTTTCTTCTTCAGTATTTAAACTTTGTTTTAATAGAGCAGCTGCTATCTCAATTGATGTAAAATCATCTTCGAGCATATCTTCAATCATTTTAATATATTTATCAAGATGTGCACTTTTCATATAATTTCTAAGTTCATCTATAATTTGTTCAGATCGAGCTGTTTCCACATCAGTTAAAGTTGGTATTTTTTTGCGTTTTATTTTACTTTTTGTATATTTTTGAACATCTCTTAATTTATAAATATCTTTACCTACTATAAAGGTAAAAGCTTTTCCGCTTTTTCCAGCTCTTCCAGTTCTACCAATTCTATGTACATAGTAATCAGTATCCTGAGGAAAATCATAATTAAAAACAATTTCTATGTCATCAACATCAATACCACGGGCAGCTACATCAGTTGCTACTAAAATTTCTATTTTATCATTTCTAAATTTATTCATTACTCTATCTCTTTGATTTTGATTGAGTCCACCATGAATTCCATCTGATAAATATCCTCGAGCCTGTAATTTAATATTTAGTTCATCGACCATTTTTCTAGTATTACAGAAGACAATGGCTTTTTCAGGTGTGTGAAGATCCATTAAACGAGTTAAAACTTTCAGTTTATTACCTTTTCTTACTTCAAAATAATATTGATCAATTCCTGGAACAGTTAATTTTTCATGCCCTATTTTAACAAATTCTGATTTTTTCTGATATTTTCTACTAAGTTTACGAATAGAATCAGGAATTGTTGCTGAGAAAAATAGTGTTTGTCTATTTTCAGGAATATCTCTGAGTATTGTTTCAATATCATCAATAAAACCCATATCAAGCATGACATCTGCTTCATCAAGTACAAAATAATCAATATTAGTTAATTTTAGAGTTCCTCTTCTAATATGATCCATAACTCTACCTGGAGTTCCAATTACAATTTGGACTCCCTTTTTTAAAGCTTTAATCTGTCTTTGGATAGATTGACCACCATATATAGGTAAAGTATATAGATTTCTTTTGTATTTAGCCAGTCTTTTTAATTCTTCAGAAACCTGTATAGCTAATTCTCTGGTTGGACATAATATTATTGCCTGTGGATTTTTTTCCCCTCTTCTAATTTGTTCTAAAAGAGGTATTCCAAAAGCTGCTGTTTTTCCTGTTCCAGTCTGGGCCTGTCCTACAATATCCTGTCCTTTTATTATTGATGGGATTGCATTTGTTTGGATAGGGGTAGTTTCTTCAAACCCCATATCATCTATTGCCTTTAAAATTTTGTCTGATATATTTAGTTCTTCAAATTTTATTTTTTGCAAATTAAATTTCACTCCTATTAATTTTATTTAAATTTTCATTATAAAAAAATAAACCTCTGACAAAAAGTCAGAGGTTAGTTGCTATATATTAAAAGTATTATTTACTTATAATGTAACAACTTTTTCTGCCTGAGGGCCACGGTCGCCTTCTACTACTTCAAATTCAACATCCTGGCCTTCTTCTAAGCTTTTGAATCCATCCTGCTCTATTGCAGAAAAGTGTACAAAAACATCGTCACCAGATTCTCTTTCAATAAAACCGAATCCTTTTTGATCATTAAACCATTTCACTGTACCATTATAAATCATTAAATTAATTCCTCCTAATTTGTTTAACGGGTAAACTTTCATATTTTTTTATTACCCAACGAAACTAACTATAACATTATTTTTTAACATTGTCAAATAATATTTCCAAAAAAGCTGACAAATATATTTTTTTAATTTGGTTTTGTAGTAGCTCCAATTTATGATATAATTCTGATAGAGAGAATAATCAAATTAAAATAGAGGTAATTCAGGAGGTGTAGGTCATAAAAGAATTTATATTTAGTAATTTTACTTTAAGTAATTATAATTTATTA
>DATFIM010000234.1 GCA_035270125.1 Halanaerobiales bacterium
TTTTTGGGAACTTCTTTAATTCCAGCCTTTTTCTTCGAGTTCTTTGATGTCATGGAGCTTTTTTCTTTTTTCTTTTGCTCTATTATTTTTCTGAATTTGTCGCTCATATTCTTCTCTTTCACCCCTTTCTTCCTGGAAATCCTCCCAGGTCAAAACATTTCTTTTAAGAAAATTATGTAGGACATTTAGGGCATAATTTACAGGATTACCTTCCGCATTTTCAGAACTTAATTTCATAACTTCTATAATGACTTCTTCCTGAATTCCATCATCTATAAAAGATATGAATTTTTCAAGATTAACTGGTGTTAATTGTTGGGTACCAAAAATATCAGACCATTTTTTGGCAATTTTACTACCTTTTTGTTGACAGAGAGTTTGATCTTTATCTTTTATTTTTGTTAATTTTAAATAAGTAGCTATTTTATTAGATGGATTATTAACTATATTTTCTGTACACCAGTTGTCCTCAATTAAGTTATTTAATGTGTTATTTATTTCATTAATTGAAAGTGAAGATTTTTTAGCTAAAATTTTCTTTCCAGGAAAAGTTTCTTTGGCATTGTTAAATAAAATTATTAATACGAGTTTTTCTTTATGATTAAGATTTTTATCCTTAATAATATATTCAACAATTTCCTCAAATCTTCCTTTATCAATATAATTTAAAATTTCATTTTTCATAATTTTTCCCTCTTTCTAATATCAAAATAATAACATATTAGCTTCTTTATTTCAATTTTTAGAGTGATTATAAAACTTGTTAGAATTAAAAAACTTTGGTATAATTTATTTAACTAAAGTTAACTAAAAAAGAGTCACAAAGGGGGATTTTCATGAAAAATAAAGAAATAAAATTGGATGTAAATAATATGTTGGAAAATATGGTTGGAAAAGAGCATGGAATTTCTAAAGATGTTATTATAGATTTTCAGGAAAAAACTAATTTAATTCACGAAAAAATAAAAGAAGATAGAGCAAATAGAGAAATGGGTTTTATGGATTTGCCTGCTCAATCTGAAAAATTGATAACTGAAATTGAAGAAGAAGTTGAGAAGAGAAAGGGATATGAAAATTTTGTAGTAATTGGGATAGGAGGTTCTGCTTTAGGTAATATAGCCCTTCAAACTGCCTTAAATAAACCGTATTATAATTTTGATTCTAAAAAGAGAAATGGTAGTCCTCGTCTCTTTGTACCTGATAATGTAGATCCAGTGCGTTTACAATCTTTACTGGATAGTTTGGATCTTGAAAAAACTTTATTTAATGTTATTACTAAATCAGGTAGTACTGCTGAAACAATGAGTCAGTATTTAATTGCCAGAGAAGCAGTAGCGAAAGAAGTAGGAGAAGATAAATTAGCTGAACATTTTATTGCAACAACCAGTAAAGATTCAGGTTATTTGAGAATTATTGCTGAAAGAGAAAATTATAAAACTTTTCATATTCCAGATAATGTAGGTGGAAGATTTTCTGTTTTAACACCGGTAGGTCTCATTTCAGCTGCTTTTTGTGGAATTGATATAAGGGAATTGTTAAAAGGTGCAGCAGCTATGGCTGAAAGATGTTCCACTTCTGATTTAAAAGAAAATCCAGCTTATTTAAATGGATTACTAAATTATTTAGCTTACAATCAGGGAAAAACTATTTCGGTAATGATGCCTTATGCTCATCAACTAAAAGATATGGCTGACTGGTATCGACAATTATGGGCTGAATCTTTAGGAAAAGAAGTTAATCGCAGTAATCGAAGAATAAATGTAGGTCCAACTCCAGTTAAAGCTTTAGGAGCAACCGATCAGCATTCTCAGGCTCAACTTTATATGGAAGGACCTTATGATAAACTAATTACTTTTATTGAAGTTGAAAATTTTGAAGATGAGGTAGAAATACCTGCTCTTTATGATGATATTGAAGGAGTTAATTATCTAGGTGGACATACCCTTAATGAATTAATCAAAACTGAAAAGAAGGCAACGGAGTTAGCACTTACTGAAAGAAATAGATTAAATGAAACAATAATTCTACCGGAAATAAATGAAAATACAATAGGACAGTTAATCTATATGTTAGAATTACAAACAGCATTTACAGGAGAACTTTTTGATATTAATGCATTTAATCAGCCAGGTGTTGAGTTAGGCAAACAATATACTTATGGTGTTTTGGGAAGAGAAGGGTATGATGAAATGAAAAGAGAATATGACAAAAAACCAGAACATGATAAAAATTGGATTATATAAAATAAAGAAAACCTCCTGCTAACTGATGTGAAGCAGGAGGTTTTTAAATACTATACAATTTTTAATAAAATAATGCTCCACCAGGACCGATTGGTAAGTTAAATACAAACCAGATTACAAGTAAAACAGCCCAGGCGATAAAGAAGGCTACAGAATATGGTAACATTGTAGAAATAAGGGTACCAATACCTAATTCATCATCATATTTTTTAGCAAAGGCTATAATAATTGCAAAATAGGGCATTAGTGGAGAGATGATATTTGTTGTTGAATCTCCAATACGATAGGCCATTTGTGCAAATTCAGGTGAATAATCTAACTGCATGAGCATTGGCACAAATACTGGAGCCATAATTGCCCATTTAGCTGTAGCACTACCAATAAAGATGTTAATAAGAGCAGCAACCAGGATAAAAACTAAAATTAAAGGTAAACCTGTAAAATTAATAGCCTGTAAAAAGTCTGCTCCTTTAATAGCTAAGATAGTACCTAGATTTGACCAGCTAAAGTAAGAAACGAATTGTCCGGCTGCAAAGGCTAAAGCAATATATCCTCCCATATCAGCCATTGTTTCTTCAAAATAATCTGCTACATCATCACTATTTTTTATTGTCCCTGCTGTTTTACCATAAGCAATACCAGGGATGAAAAAGAAAATAGCAATAAGAGGTACCATACCATTAACAAAAGGAGTAATAGTTTTTATAAGACTACCATCTTCTCCTCTTAATACAAAATGGGAGAGAACTGCAATACCTAAAACAGTAATAATCATCCAGATAAAGGCTGATTTTAAACCTTTGCTTTCTTCTGGTTTAACTTTATCCATTTCTTCACTGTGTTCACCATGATATTCTCCAAAACGAGGGGCAACAATTTTTTCAGTTACCCAGGTACCAACAATAGTAACTAAAAATGTGGAAGCAATCATAAAATACCAGTTAGCAGTAGGTACAACTGTATATCCTTTGTCTATAAGCTGAGCAGCCTCAGTAGATAGACCGGCTAAGAGTGGATCAAGAGCAGAGATTATTAAATTAGCACTAAATCCACCTGATACACCAGCAAAGGCTGCTGCAAGACCAACGAGTGGATGCCTGTCCTTGGCAGCAAAGATTATTGCTCCGAGAGGTACAAGAACAACATAACCAGCATCAAGAGCAAGGTTGGACATAATACCTGCAAAAACAACAACTGCAGTAATATATCTATCTGGTGCTCCCATAACTAATTTCTTTAGAGCAGCTGTTATTAAACCAGATTTATCTGCAATACCAACACCTAACATAGCTACCAATACAACTCCGAGTGGAGCAAATTGGGTAAAGTTATTGACTGCTTGAGTAAAAACCCGTTGCAATCCAGATTTGGAAAGTAAGTTTACAGCTTTTATTGTCTCTCCAGTTCCAGGGTGTTGAACTGCTACATTAAATAAACTTATAAACCAGGAAATAAATAGTACAAAACCAGCAAGTATGAAAAATAATATTATAGGTTGAGGTAATTTATTACCAACTCTCTCAATACCATTCAAAATTTTATCAGTAAGAGTTAAATCTTCTTTTTTAGTTTCAGGATTCATCAAAACCCTCCTTAAATATTTTTAATTATTAATTATAATATAAAATTAATATTAATTATACAATTATTGCTGTCCTCTAAATAGATCTCTCCCCTCCTTTCTGGACATATAGTCATATCTTAAAATGAAATTATTATGCAGAGATAATATAACTGCAAAATTTATGCCAGAAAAAGCAATCTTATAATTATTAGATAAATTCGTATTTAATTATTATTATTTATGGATTATTAGTTTAAAAGTTATATTTAAATTATTAGTTTAAAATAAATTTTGTAGATTACTGCAAAATAATTCATACCTGAAATATTTTTCGTGCAAAAATTACATAGAATAAATAAAATAATTATAATTGAATATAACTTAACTTGATGATAAAATAATTTTAAATAAACTAAAGAGGTGAAAAAAATGAATAATCTTGAATATAATGAGGTAGAAAAAAGTTTGAAAACCTGGTTAACTAATAAAGTAAATAAAGCAGGAGCAAAGGGAGCAGTAATTGGAATTAGTGGGGGAATAGATTCAGCGGTTACAGCTGTTTTATGTAAAAAAGTGTTTAAAGAAGATACACTTGGTATAATTCTTCCCTGTAACAGTAATAAAGAGGATAAAAAAGATGCCAAATTATTGGCTGAAAAATTTAATATTAATTATAAAGTAAAAGATTTATCTGACATTTATCATAAATTTGCAGTGAATTTAAAAGAAGATAAAATTCAAGAAGCAAAGATAGATAATAAAGACATGGCTTTAGCTAATATTAAACCCAGACTTAGAATGATAGCCCTTTATTATTATGCTTCTATAAATAATTATTTAGTTATAGGAACAGATAACTGGAGTGAACTTAAAGTAGGTTATTTTACTAAATATGGTGATGGAGGGGTAGACCTTGCTCCTTTAGGTAGATTGGTGAAAACTGAAGTAAGAGGTCTGGCCAAACATCTTGGAATTCCAGAAAAAATTATAAATAAAAAACCTTCTGCAGGATTATGGGAAGGACAGACTGATGAAAATGAATTAGGAGTTAGTTATAAAGACCTTGATCACTATATATTGACTGGTGAAGCAAGTGAAGAAGTAAGAAAAAGAATAGATAAACTGGCAGAAAAAAATGCTCATAAAACTGAAGCCATACCTATTCCTGCTCGACAGACTTTAGTATAAAATGAGGTGATAATTTTGAAAACTGAAGAAAGAAGAGAAAATTTATTTAAAAGATTAAAAAGCTCTAAAAGTGCTATTATAGGATCTGAACTGGCCGAAGATTTTGGAGTAAGTCGTCAGGTGATAGTTCAGGATATAGCTCTTTTACGAGCCAGAGGTGAAAAAATAATAGCTACTTCTCAGGGATATCTTTATCCAGAAAATGATAAAGATACAATTAAAGCAACTATTGCCTGTATACATGGTGAAGATGATGAGGTAGAAGAGGAGTTAATGACAATTGTAAATTATGGAGCTAAAATTATAGATGTAATAGTTGAACATCCTATTTATGGTGAGTTAAAGGGAATGCTTATGATTAAAAATCCAGCAGATGTTCAGGAATTTGTTAAAAATTATAAAAAAAATGATGCCAGTTTACTATCAAGTTTAACAGATGGAGTTCATCTTCATACAGTTGAGGCTTTAAATGAACAGGTTATTAAAAAAATAAAAGAAGAATTAAAAGAAAAGGGATATTTGCTTGAAAAATAGCAAGTATTTCTTTAATTTTTCAATTTAGTGTAAAGACACTTGACATTACACTTGCTTTTATATATAATTCTTCTGTACTATTACATAATACAAAGAAGAGAGAGGGGGCTAATAATGGATAAAAAAGAGCTTTCTAAATTGAGGAAATTTTGGGTATTATTTTTAATCATTTTGGTATTATCAGCTTATATAGTTCCCTATTTATTTTTAAGTAATTTTGAAACAATGAGTGGAGCATTTCTTTATTGGATTGTTTTTGCCTTAGTAGCAATTTTTTCAACAATTAGAATTACAAAATACTGGAGGGAATAGTAATGTCAAGTTTATATGTTTATATAGCAATTTTTATATATATTATTATCGGGTCAATAGTAGCCTATTTTGCCAGAAAAGGTATGAAAAAAGGATTAATTGAATATTTTCTTTCAGGAAGGTCAACTGGTGGTTTTGTAGCTGCTTTATCCTATAGTGCTACTACTTATAGTGCTTTTATGATGGTAGGTCTTGCCGGTTTCACCTATTCAGGAGGAGTGGGAGCCTTAGGTTTTGAGTTGATTTATCTTTCCGGTCTATCACTTGTTGCCTTTTTTGGTCCGCGTTTTTGGCTTGTAGGGAAAAAATTCAATTATGTTTCACCTTATGAAATGTTAGGAGATAGATATGATAATCAATGGATAGCAGT
>DATFIM010000235.1 GCA_035270125.1 Halanaerobiales bacterium
TATCGACTATATATTATATTTACTATTAGGTAGTGGATTAATATATTTATCATTTTTTTATTTTTTAAGCTATAGAAATATAGTAAATATGTATAAAACCATGGAGTATATTTCTTATATCATTTTTTTTATTGGTTTTTGTTTAAGTTATTTTTTTAATAGTAGTAAAGTTTTTTTTATATTACTTATAATGGTTTTTTTACAAATAATTGATTATCAATGGGTAACACAACATATTTTTAGAGATATAAATTTTCAATTATATAGTAAAATTATAATAAATACTATATATATATTTATACCTATTAACCTTATATTTTTTTCCTTTTTTAGAGAACGGGGTATATTATCATTTTGGGGTTTTTCAAAGTTAATTGTTATCTTGGGGCAGGGTTTAGGATTATGTATAGCTCTAAACAAAAATTTAAAGCATGTTAGCACAAATAACAGTTTAAAATTAATTTCTTGGAATTTTCTTAATTTAGCTAATATGGACTATCATAGATATTTAATGTTATTTTATTTTTTTGTTGTTTTCTTAATTTTAATAATAAAAGAAAAAAATGCGGCAAATAATTCTTTTGTCTTATTATTAATAGCTTTTATAATTTCTTTAAATTTCGTAAATGATTATGGTCTAAATATTTTACCGCTATTATTTATTATATCAGCTATAATTTTAATTTTTGCTATTATAAAATCTGCTTATATTCTGGCTTATAAAGATGAATTAACTGGTTTAGCTTCCAGAAGGGCTCTTGATGGTGAATTATTAAAACAGGGTAAAAATTACTCGATAGCCATGCTTGATATTGATTTTTTCAAAAAATTCAATGATAAATATGGTCATGACATTGGAGATCAGGTTTTGCAGATGATAGCTGTTCATATCAAAGAAACTGGTGGAGGAGCAAAAGTTTTTAGATATGGTGGAGAAGAATTTACACTTTTATTTCCTGGTAAAACCGTAGATGAATGTATTGAACATCTTGAAGATTTAAGAAAAAGAATCGCTGAGAGACCTTTTTATATTCGAGGAGAAAATAGACCTCAAGAAAAACCTCAGCTGCAGAAGGAATATAATAAATCAGGTAGTACTAAAAAAGAACAAATAACAGTAAGTATTGGTGTTGCAACAAAAACTAAAGAGCTCAAGAAACCAGAGGAAGTTATTAAGGCTGCCGATAAAGCTTTATATAGGGCCAAAAATAAAGGCAGAAATCAGGTTTGCAGACAATAATAAGAAAAAATAAATATTATATATAGTCTCTCTTTTGAGATTTTTTTATTGAAAAATACCAATAAAAAGCAGGAAATAAGCAAATTTCAAAGAAATAACAAATATAAAGGAAAAAATTTTTCTATATAATAGGGGTGAAAAATTATGGAAATGTTGGACATTGTTGGTTGGGATAACGGTTTTGGTTATGAAAAGATAATTACTAAAGATAATAAGGTGAAATATCCTTCAGTTATTCATCAACCATTATTAAATAATTTTCTTGATATTAATGCTGATACTGTTTTTAGTGAAGAGAATATGCTGATAAATTATAAGGGTAATGATTATTATGTAGGTAACAAAGCTATTCAACAATCAAGTTCTGGTGGGAGTAGTAAATTTACTAATGATAAATTCAAAGAGGACTCTGAATTAGTTAAATTTTTGGCTGGCTTAGAATTAATGGTTAATAACACCAATGAAATTAAGATAGAAAATCTTGCTTTAGGATTACCGAATGTAAGTAATTTTAGGAAATTGAAAAAAGAAATTATCGATACTTATTCCGGGCAGAAATTTAAATATTCAGTAGTTGGCCGAGGTGAAAGAGAAGTTTTTATAGACCAGGTTGTATGTTTTCCTCAAGGTATTGGAGCATTTTATGATGAAATACTTGATATGCAGGGTAATTATGTAAAAAAAGAAATGTTAAATTCCCGTTATGGTTTAATTGATATAGGTGTAAAAACAGTAGATGTCTTTATTGCTGAGGGAACTGATGTTATCCGTGATACAGTTTTTAATTTGCAGAAAGGCATTGTCAATGCTTATAAACAGGTAGCTGCTAAACTAGGGGTACCATTTAATATTATCCAGGAAAATTATATAAAAGGTAATGACAGAATTTACTATGATGGTGAACATTATATAAAAAATGATTGTGATATGGCTTTTAAAAATCTTGCTCATACCATTTATGATGAAATTCAAATCAACTGGAGTGAACACATGAGCAGAGTTGAATTTATTTTATTATGTGGTGGGGGTTCTGTTAGTTTAAAAGAAAATCTTGAAGATTTATTTTCCAAAAAAATTATTATGATTGATGACCCTCAATTTAGTAATAGTAGAGGCTATTATAAATTGACAAAAATGCATAAAATTTAAAGGGGGGTGATTCAATTGCAAATTGAGTATATATTATTTATTGTTGGTATATCTATTTTACTTCTTTCCTTATATTTAAGTTATAAATTGGAAAAGAAGCAGAGAAAAAACAATTCTAATGACAAGGTGTTAAAAGAGATAAAAGAATTAAAAGAGTTATATCAAAAAAATGAGAATGATGAAAATATTAAAAATGAATTAGATGATTTTTATCAAGTTTTAGATGATTTGTATGAATTAATAGAACATAATTTGGATACAACTAATGATTATGTGAAAGCCACTAAAAATAAGTTTGAAGAATTTATAGAAATAAAAAGTAATCTAAAAGATTTTAAAAATGATCTATCTAATACTTTAAATGATTTGGAAAGAAAAATAGATAATATTGAGAATGAAATTGAGAGTGAAGAAATAACTAAAAATATAGAAAAAAACATAGAAGATGAAAAGTCAATTAAAAATAATGAAGATAATGGTGTAGATGATGCAGATAAAGATAATCAAAATAAAAATGAATCTAATCTCAATAAATCTAATGAATCTTTAGACTCTGATCTTGAAACTACAGAGTCTGATCTTGAAACTACTGAAAAAAACCAAAATAACAAAAAAGAATTATATAAAAAAATTAAAAAAATGAAAGAAGAAGGAAAAGATATTGTTGAAATTGCTGATAAAATAGATATGGGTATTAGAGAAGTTGAGTTATTCTGGAAAGTCAATTCACGGGGGTAATAACTATGAGAAAAGATGTTTTATTTGTTCTGGGCAGTGTATTAATTATTATATCGGCATTATTACTAATATTTGATAGTTCTAATCCCCCTTCATCTGCTTATAATCAGGAAGCACAGTTAAATTCATATGATTACTTGCAAAAAATAAATGAAGAAAAAACTAATAAAATAATAAATGAAAGTTATTTATCAGATTATGATAATGTAAATTTGATTTTTTCAAAAAGTGATACAAAGTCTCTGGAAAATATCCAGTATAACTTAGAAAACGAAAAAGTACAGTGGATGGATAATAAATTGATTATAGCTGAGGAAGGAAACAGAGAAAAAGAAATAAATTTAAAAATTAAATATGGCTTAAATGGTAGTGAAATTTCTTCATTACTTGTAGATAAAAATCTTATTAAAGATAAAGAGAAATTTATTAAGTTATTGTTAAAATTTGATATTGATAGAAAACTTGTGGCTGGAGACTATACTTTTAATCCCCACTCAACACCGGTGGATATATTATTATCTATAACAGGTGAATAAATTGGATATATTTAAATTTACATAATGAGCAAAAATATAAACAGATCAGGCTGGGTTTGAGCAATAAGACTCAGCTTGATCTGTATTTTTATGTTTAAATATAATTTTTTAATCAATTAAATAAAAGGTGGATATTATGGTGATGGAGTAGCCTATTTAAACCTAATCGGCTGATATTGCCAATAAAGGTAGTTAATCATATATTCTGATAATTAATAAAAATATGTTTTTTACGATATATAATATAAGTGATAAAAAGACAATAGGAGGTGAGAAAAATAGAAATCACAGGGCACAATATAAATATGTCTACTCAATGGAAAAAAGAAGCTATTTATCGTCGTGAAGAGAGTATGAAAATATCTGCTATTAGAGTTAAGGTACCGGAAAATGATGATAAGCTTTCAATAACATCTCAAGCAAAAGATTTAATTGACAAAAATAGTAATAAAGTTAATGGTAAAGAAAAAGTTGATGAAAATAAAGAATTAGAAATAACTTTATCTGAAGAAGATAAACAAAAAATAAGAATATTAGAAGCTTTTTTATCTAAACTAACTGGAAAAGAAATAAAAATCAAAATACCTGTTTTTGTTAAAGAAAAAGGTAAGATGTCGAAGAAGAAAAAAGCACAGGCTCCAAATACCAGAAAATCGTGGCAGATAGAATATAAGTTACATGAATCATATCAAGAAAGTGAAAAGTTGAGTTTTTCTTCAACTGGAAAAGTAAAAACAGCTGATGGTAAAGAGATAAACTTTGATGTTAATTTAAAAATGAGCAGAGAATATGCTGTTGAAAAGAATCTAAATCTAAAAATCTCTAATGGTGAGCCAGTTGATCCTTTAATTATTAACTACTCTGGTAAAGCAGCTGATTTTAAAAAGACAAGTTTTGAATTTGATCTTACTGCTGATGGTAATTTAGAACAAATACCTCAATTAAAATCAGGTAGTGGTTATTTGGTATTAACTGATGATAATAAGGTTGATAATGGGTCAGAGCTTTTTGGACCTGAAACCGGTAATGGATTTGATGAATTAGCAGAATATGATGAAGATAATAATGGCTGGATAGATGAAGGTGATTCAGTTTTTTCTGATTTAAAAATTTGGACTAAAGATGAAGAAGGTAATGATGAGTTATTTGCCCTTACTGATAAAGATATTGGTGCAATTTATTTAGGAAATATTGATGCTCCTTATAGTCATAAATCAGCAGATAATCAGAGTCTGGCAGTAAATAAAGAATTAGGTTTATATTTAAAAGAAAGTGGTCAGGCAGGTACAATCCAGGAAGTAGATCTGATTGTTTAATCTAAATATGTTTTGTTGGAGGAAAATAAATATATGAA
>DATFIM010000236.1 GCA_035270125.1 Halanaerobiales bacterium
TCATGAAAGACCCAGAGGAGCAACTGGTCAGGATATGGCTATGTCAACAATGGATTATGCAAGAGGTGTAGAAAAAGGGGGAGGAATTCCCGTAAATATTCCAGTTATTAATGAAGAAGATTATATAGATAAAATGGTAGAAAAGTGTGATGGTTTATTGTTTAGTGGAGGACCGGATATAAGTCCCTATCTTTATGGTGCTGGCCCTGACAGCCAATGTGGAAAAGTTATACCTGCTAGAGATGAGTTTGAATTAAAACTTCTAGAAAAGGCAATAGAAAAAGAAAAACCAGTGTTAGGAATTTGTAGAGGAGCTCAATTAATAAATGTAAGTTATAATGGTACTTTAAAACAACATATTGATGATCATCGTGATGGATTAAAACATCATGCTTTAATTAAGTTTCCAAGATGGTATAAAGCTCATGATGTAGAGATAAAAAAAGAATCACATATCTTTAAAGCATATAAAAAAGAAAAAATGAAAACTAATAGTTTACACCATCAGGCAATTAAGGAGGTGGGAGATGGTTTAACAGTAACTGCAAAAGCATCAGATGGTATTGTTGAAGGAGTTGAAGATAAAGACAAAGATTTTTTAGTAGGAGTACAATGGCATCCAGAAATGATGTATTTTAAACATGAAGAGCAGGTGGAAATATTTAAATATTTTATTGAAAATGTAAAATAGGTAAAATTAAAATAGGTACCCGGTATGGTACTCGGTACCATACCGGGTACCTCCCGATATATGTCGGGATATGTAAAAATTATACAAAATAAGGAGGCGAGTATTATGGAAGAAGCAGTTCATTATGGAATTTTATCATTATTACCTGCTATTATAGCTCTTGGTCTTGCTATCTGGTCAAAAAGAGTTATTGAGTCATTACTTGCAGGTATTTTATCAGCATCACTAATTATTGATATTGCTACTGAAGGATTTACTCATGCAATTTTATATGCTATTCCTAATCTATTCAGTAAAATAGTAGGTCATCCTGCTGATTCTGAAGCGGGTCTCGAAGGAATAGGGATTTTGAGTGGCACAAGTTTACCCAAGATTTTTATAGTTGTCTTATTGCTTGGAGCATTTATTAAATTGCTTGATAAATCAGGTGGAGCAATGGCTTTTGGAGATTGGTTAACTAAAAAAGTAAAAGGAGAACAGGGTGCTCAAACAGCTACTGGTATTATGGGAAGTTTATTATTTACAAGTGCCTATTTTAGTTCTCTTGCAACAGGCGCTGTTTTTAGACCTATCTATGATAAACTAAAAATTTCAAGAGAAAAATTAGCATTTATACTTGATTCAACTTCTGCCCCAATTAATACTCTTGTACCTGTTTCAGGTTGGGTCGCTTATATGACAGTTCTTATGGAAGAAAATATCCCCAGTGTAGAAAACGGTATTGTTGGATTATTTAAAACTATTCCTTATAATTTTTATAATATCTTTATGCTTGTTTTTGTATTTTTGATAGCAAATAAAGTTATAAAAGATTATGGCCCTATGAAGAAAGCAGAGAAAAAAGCTAAAAAAGGAGAAGTTGATTATTCAGAATTTGAAACAGGATCTACTGACGAGGCTAAAGATGGTACAGTAGCTGATATGCTCTGGCCACTTGGTGTTTCTATAGTAACCTTAGTTGTTCTGGGACTTTGGAATTTTACTTTAGCAAGTGTGCCCTTTTTCAAAGGGTTAGGTGTAAGTAGTATTCCTCTAGGTAGTAGAGATATTCTTATTTTAAGTTTTTCACTTGGTCTAATTGTAGCTTTTATAAAATTTGTTTCCAGTGGATTAATGGAAGCTGATGAGTTTTTAGATATTGCTGAAGATGGTACCAAATCAGCTATAATAGGTGGTATGATTATTGTTTTAGCTGTTACTCTTGGTGGTCTTTTACAGGCAGATGCTCCTGAAGGTCTTGGAGCAGCAAAATATGTTGAGAGTTTAGTTGCTGGTAATATTGCGCCAGCGATTTTACCAACAGCTGTCTTTATTATTGGAGCCTTCATGGGCTTTTCTATGGGGACTTCTTTTGGAGTTTGGGCTATTATGATGCCTATTGCTCTTCCTATAGTTCTAGCTACAGGTGGTAATCCATTCTTAGCTGCAGCAGCTGTTCTTTCTGGTGGTACTTTTGGTGACCACTGTTCACCTATTTCTGATACA
>DATFIM010000237.1 GCA_035270125.1 Halanaerobiales bacterium
GGATAAAATAACCAGTAACTACTAATAGAAATATAAATAAATCCAAATAACCATCCATATAAAAAGGTGTTTTTTATATTAGACTTTTTTATTATTACAAAAATAGGAATAAATGAAAAATAACTTAAAAAAAACAAATCAGGAAAATAAAAAGGCAGTGTTATTAAAATAGCAGAAAGAGATAAAATAAATAATATCAATTTTCATCCTCCTAAAGATACTTTTTTAAACCTTTGATATCTTTAACTATTAATTTTGAATTTGTTAATTCAACTAAATTATTTTTGCGAAATTCACTTAAAGTTCTACTTACGGTTTCTCTTGAAGTTCCAATAAAATTTGCTAAATCTTTTTGACTTACATCTAATACAAATTCATCCTGTTTATTTCCAAAATCCTTTATCATATCCATAATCAATCTCGCTATTCTTCCTTTTGTATTTCTTAAACCTAAATTTTCTATTCTATGTTGAGCTTTGGCCAATTTTTGTGCCATTACTTTCAACATTCCCCAGCCAATTTGAGGATTTTTATTAAAATATTCTTTAAAATCATCTTTATATAAAAAATCAACTTTAATATCTTCTAAAGTTCTGGCTGTAGCAGGATAATCATTAATTCCAAATAAAACTACTTCTCCAAAAACGTCTCCAGGCTGTAATATTTCTAATATTTGAATACTACCATCCATTTTAGTTTTCATAACTTTTACTTTTCCCTCTTTTAAAAAATAAACTCTATTTCCTTTTTCACCTTCCTGAAAAAGTGTATATCCTGCTGGATATGTTTTAGTTTTAATAAATTTGTTTATTTCAGTTAATTGTGTATCATTTAATTCAGAAAATAAAATAAATTTTTTTAAATATTCAAAGTCCTTGTCACTCATTAATAACACCTCTCAATCATTTAAAGTTTTTCAATACTTATTATATCAATAAATAGTAGTAATAGTCCAATGAAAAACAGACCACATAACTGTGGCCTGTTTATTTAATCATATATATTTTTTTAAAATTTAATTATTTTCTTCTTCTCTTTTTTTCTGAGTAATAATTTCTTCAGCCTCATCATGAGGAACTTTTGCAAAATGAGAAAATTCCATTTCAAAATTACCATAACCACCTGTGATCGACTTTAGATCAGTAGTATAGGCAAACATTTCAGCCTGAGGAACTTCAGCATTAATTATTTGATGTCCATCCTGAGGATCCATACCAAGAATTCTACCTCTTCTTGAATTTAAATCTCCCATAATGTCTCCCATGAAATCTTGAGGAACAGTTACCTGAACTTTCATAATTGGTTCAAGTAAAACTGGTTTAGCTTTTTGCATCCCCTGTCTAAATGCTTTAGAAGAAGCTATTTTAAAAGCCATTTCAGAAGAATCAACATCATGGTATGATCCATCATATACCACTACTTTAACATCTACCACTGGATAATGAGCAAGTGCTCCTTCTTCCATAGCTTCCTTTACTCCTTTTTCAACAGCAGGTATATATTGTTTTGGGATAGCTCCTCCAAAAATTTCTTCATCAAATTCAAAACCTTTACCTCTTGAAAGAGGTTCTATCCTTAAGAACACATGACCATATTGGCCACGGCCACCAGATTGTTTTTTGTATCTTTCTTCTACCTTTGTTTTCTTTTGAATTGTTTCTTTATATGCAACTTTTGGCGTCTTAGTTTTAAAACCAACTTCAAATTTTCTTTTACACATATCATTAATAACAGAAAGGTGAATAGTACCCATACCTCTAATCAACATTTCTTTTGTTTCCTTATTATATTCCACTTTAAAAGTTGGGTCTTCTAATTTATAACGATTTAAAGCAGAAGATAACTTTTCATCATCTCCATCTGGAATAGCAGCCTGAATTAACATCGGTTCAGGAAATTCAACTTCAGGAAGAATAAAATCAAGACCTTCAGAACAAATTGTATCTGAAGTTTCTAATTCATCAATTTTAGCTACTGCTCCTATTTCACCAGCAGTTAACTCATCAACTTCTTTTTGTTCAGAACCATTTAATTTATAAAATTTAGTAGTGGAGAATGTTTCATTAGATCTTGGAATATACACTTCTGTATCTTTATCTAAAGTTCCTGATAATATTCTGAATATTGATAATTTCCCTATATAAGGATCAACCATAGTTTTCCCAACAAATCCAACTAAATCTCCATCTTGGGATTTTTCTATTTCAACTTCATTTCCCTCACTATCTTTTCCTTTTATTTTACTATTATAAACAGGTGAAGGTACCATATCTACTATATCATTTAATAAAAGTTTTATTCCTGAATTCTTCAGAGCTGAACCAGATAAAACTGGTACCATATTACGCTCTCCTACACTTTGTTTTAAAACTTTTATCATTTCTTTATCACTAATCTCTTCATCTTCAAGATATTTCATCATTAATTCATCATCTTCTTCAACCACTTTTTCCATAAATTCAATTCTATAATCTTCAACTTTTTCATACATTTCATCAGTAATTTCTTTGCTTTCTCCATCTAAGTTTATATATTCTTTAGTGAGAAAATTTATTACTCCTTTATATTCTCCATCTTCATAATGTGGAATATTTAAAAGAACAAATTTATCATCAAATTTATCTTTTAATTCTTCATATGCATCTGCAAAATCTGCTCCTTCATCATCAACTTTATTTATAAAAACTAAACGAGCAAGATCATTTTCTACCGCTTTCTTCCAGACATAATTGGTGTTTACCTCAATTCCAGCAGTACCGTCAAGTAATAATACTGCTCCCTCAACCATGTTTAATGCACTTACTACTTCCCCTTTGAAATCAGCATAACCAGGAGTATCAATCAAATTTACTTCTCGATTATTCCAATTAAATGTAAAATATGAATTATTAATTGAATATAAATGCTCTTTTTCCTCAGGTATGAAATCAGATTTTGTTTTCCCGTTTTCAACAGTACCTACATCATTTATCTCACCTGCATTATGTAAAACGTTCTCTGTTAGAGTAGTCTTACCCGCACCTCCATGAGATATAAAACAAACATTCCTAATATTTTTTAAATTTGCCAAGCTTAACACCAACCTTTCTAAGATTTAGTAGCACTAATTTTTTTAATTATTAGTGAGAATACTATCGTTTCTATCTTAAATATTCTATATATATAAAATAAATCCTGCAATATTTTGAATATTATTTTTAATTCTTAATATTAAAAAAATTGATTATTATTTCATTCTAATATTTTTTCAGCCATATTTTTACCAAGTTCGTCACATTTTTGATATTTATCGTCATCAGGAGAATGTTTAGCTTCAATTACAGGTTTTAATAATTCAAATTTATTATTATTAGAAAACTTCTTAATACCTTTAACTCCTCCTCCACTCCAACTATAAGAACCAAATATGCCTAAATAACGATCAGATAGCTTTCTATTTGCAAGAGCACTTAATAAACTTTCTACCGGTGGAAAAACTTTAGTATTATAAGCACAACTACCGATTATTACCCCTTTATATTTCCAAATATCACTAATCATATAAGAATTATCTGATCTAGCAGCATCATAAACAACTACATTTTTTATTCCATTTTCTGCGATAGACCGGGCTATTCTTTCAGCCATTAATTTAGTATTTCCATACATTGAACCATAAACTACAACTACTCCATCTTCAGCTTGATGACTGCTTAATCTATCATAAAAATCAATAATATATTCAGGATTTTCTCTCCAGACAGGGCCATGAGTGGAAGCCACTACTTCAATAGATAAATCCGAAAGTTTATCTAAAGCTTTTTGAACCATTCTGCTGTATTTACCAACTATATTAGAAAAATATCTAATTATTTCATCATCATAATAATCAGTATCAATTTCATCATCAAAAACTCCACCATTAAGTGCTCCAAAACTACCAAAAGCATCACCAGAAAAGAGTACTTTATCTTTAGTATCATAAGTCATCATAGTTTCTGGCCAGTGAACCATAGGTGTTAAATGAAATTCTAATTTTCTATTACCTAAATCTATTGTATCTCCATTACCTACTATTTCTAATCCTTCACTAATATTATAAAAACCTTCAAGAAAATCAACTGTTTTCTTGTTACCTACTATTTTTAATTCAGGATATCTTTCTTTTATAGCTTTTATATCTCCTGAATGGTCAGGTTCCATATGATTAATTACCAAATAATCAAGTTTTTTATCTCCTAAAATATCTTCAATCTTTGCAATATAAGAATCATGAAAGTTAGATTTAACTGTATCAATTAAGGCAGTTTTTTCATCAACTATTAGATAGGAGTTATAGGAAATTCCTTTTTCTAAGGGCCATAAAGCTTCAAAAATATCAGTTTCTCTATCATTAACACCTACCCAATAGATGTCATCATTTAATTTTACACTACGATTCATAAAAACTCTCCTTTCAATTTATAAAATAATAGTTTATATTTTGTTCTAAATTACTTATTCAAGAATATTAAAGAAAATCCTTCAAAAAAAATAATCCTGTAATCTTACAGGATTATAATAAATTAAATTTATATTTTATTTTAGTAAAACTTACGCTTTAACATTTTTACTTCCAGGTTTATTAATTGGAATTCCCTGTTCACATAGTTTACATTCATTTTTTTTATATGAATCAACTTTTAATTTAAGTAGTGGTTTAAAAGGATAATTAAACTTTACTTCTCCATTGCTTCTATCTACTAAAGAACTAATTCCTACAATATCAGCCTTAGAGCCTTCTAATAGTTCAACCACTTCTCTAACAGAACCACCAGTGGTAACAACGTCCTCGACAATTAATACCTTTTCCCCTTTTTTAACTTCCAAATTTCTTCTAAATTTCATTTTCCCATTTTTTCTTTCACTAAATATATTTCTTAACCCCATCTTTGAGGCAACTGCATAAGAAATTACTATACCACCAATTGCAGGTCCTACTACTAAGTCAATATCTTCCTCTTCCCAAATTTCAGCTATTTCAGCAGCTAATTTATTAGTATACTCAGGATATTGAAGTATCTGAGCACACTGTAAATAAGTATCTGTATGTCTCCCAGAACTTAATTCAAAATGACCTGTTTGAATAACATTAGTTTTTTTGAATAATTCAATAATTTCTTTTTGATTCAAAATATTACCCCCTCTTTTATTTATGAGCCTCTCCAATAATTTCGCTAATATTTTCAATATTATTTTCTTCTAAATATTCTTTTATTTGTGATACTATAGTTACAGATGCTGCTGGATCTCTCAAAGTAGCAGTCCCAACTCCAACAGCCGAAGCTCCAGCTAATAAAAATTCTATAGCATCTTTTCCATTCATAATTCCACCCATACCTATAATAGGAACATCAATGGCTTCATAAATTTGATAAACCATTCTTAATGCTACCGGTTTTACTGCTGGCCCAGAAAGTCCACCAAAGGTGTTAGCCAATACAGGTTCTTTTTTATCAATATCAATAGCCATTCCCAGTAAAGTATTAATTAAAGATATTATATCTGCCCCACCTTCTACAGCAGCTTCAGCCATTTTTACAATATCTGTTACATTAGGACTTAATTTTACTATTATTGTTCCTGAATAAACTTTTGCTACCTCTCTAGTAACCCTATAAATCATTTCTGGATCAGTTCCAAATGCCATTCCACCATCTTTAATATTTGGACAGGAAACATTCACTTCAATGGCATCAATACAGTCTTCATCTTCTAAACTTTCTGCTAATTGTACAAAATCCTTAACTGAATATCCAGATATATTAGCAATAGCAGGAACTTCCAAAGTTGCTATTTCAGGAATAACTTCCTGTTTAAAATTATCAATTCCTGGATTTTCCAGACCTATTGAATTTAAAACACCGGCAGGAGTTTCAGCTATTCTTGGAAGTGCATTACCTTCTGATTTATCAACAGTTATTCCTTTTAAAGTAATAGCTCCTAAATCTTTTACTGATAAATATTCATCTAATTCTGTACCAAAACCAAAAGTACCAGAAGCAGTTATTACCGGATTTTTCAATTTTAAATTAGCTAACTTTGTCTTTAGATTATTTTTATTCATCAAATATCACTTCTTTCAAAGGAAAAACTGGCCCTTCCTTACAGGCCCTCCTGTTTCCATTGATAGTTCGAACTGTACAAGATAAACAAACTCCTACTCCACAGCCCATTCTTTCCTCTAAAGATGCTTCTGCTTGAATATCATTATTTACTACTATTTTTTTCAATTCTTTCAACATAGCAGTAGGACCACAACTATAAATATAATCAATTTCCTGTTTATCTTTAATTAAACTTTTTAAATAATCGACT
>DATFIM010000238.1 GCA_035270125.1 Halanaerobiales bacterium
AGATAAAGTGGTCGTAACTGTCAAAAACCAGGAAATGGCTTCACAACTTATGATGAAAAAAAGTTTTGAAATGATTAAAAAAACGGGTAGGTATTTAAAAGGGTTAATTGATTATGAAGATTTAGTATTCGATTTAAAAAACGAATAGACAATTATTATTTTATGGCCAGGTATAATTACTGGTCATTTTTTATTTTTTGCAGGGATTGAAATTTTTATTTTAAAAAGGTAAAATATAATTAAGTTAAAAAATTAGATAATTAAAAATATTAAAACAAAAGAGGTGGTTGGATGTCAGAATTTATCAATAATCGTGAGAAAAGAATTGAGGCTCTGTTATCATTTTCAATGGGAATGATGGAAGGAAAAGATGGAAAAACTCTTATTGATAAATATAGTGAAGCTATAGAAAATATTACTCCTCATGATGTAATTGAAATGGAGGATAGGCAGGTTAAAAAAGGGGTGGAAGTTTCTAAAATAAAAAAACATATTGAAAAAATCATGAATGTTTTTAATCCATATTTAGAAAAGTATGAATGGGATAAACCTGAAAAAGGTCACCCTTTATATTATATGATGGAAGAAAATAAAAAACTAAAAATAATATTAAATGAAACTAAAGAGGTAATTAAAAAAATAGAATTTGATTCTGAAATAAATAAAGACGAAGAATTAAATAATTTAAAAGAACATCTTCGAAAATTACAAAAATTTGAGAAACATTATGTCCGTAAAGAAAATATATTATTTCCTTATTTAGAAAAGAAATGGGATAATTATAGTCCTTTACAGGTTATGTGGTCTTTACATGATGATATAAGAAAAGGTCTTAAGGAATTACTTGAGCTTTTGGAAAAGGAAAACAAATTAAATAATGAGATAAGGAAAAAGTTTGGTCAACTATTCCTAACTATGTATAGAATGGTTTTTAAAGAGGAAAAAATAATTTTCCCAATAGCAGTCGAAACTTTAACAGAAAATGAATGGAAAGAAATTCAAAAACAATCTTTAGAAGAAGGATATATCTTTATTGATACTCCCAGTAAAGAAGATATGATAATTAAGAACAGGGCAGAAAAAGAAAAAGGTATTGAAAGTATCAGTATTTCTAATGATTTTTCTCTTGAAGGAGTTTTTCTGGGATTAGGTACAGGTAATCTGAGTTTAGAACAAATAAAAATGATGATAAATAATTTACCTGTTGATATTACTTATGTAGATGAAAATGATAAAGTTAGATTTTTTTCCAATCCAGAAGAAAGATTTTTTCCACGTTCTAAAGCTATTATTGGCAGAGATGTTCAAAATTGTCATCCTCCAGAAAGTGTTCATATTGTAGAAAATATTTTAGATTCTTTTAAATCAGGTGATAAAGATAAAGCTAGATTTTGGATACAAATGAAAGGAAAGTTTGTACTAATTGAATATTTTGCTTTAAGAGATAATAGTGGTAATTACAGAGGAACTATTGAAGTAAGTCAGGATATTACAGAACTTCGCGAACTTGAAGGAGAAAAAAGACTATTAGATTGGGAATAATAATGACCTAAAGGAGGTGCAATTTGCAGTTTTTAATTAATAATCCACAATTCTGAAGAAATATTATATTCTTTTTCTATTAGTCGTTCTCAGCCAGAGATTAGGACTGAACATAGACCGGAAGTTTATCTTCCTCCAACTGATTTAAGAGAAGATATAATTCGTGATATTGCAGCAGTAGGTGGGAAATCTAGCTTTATTAGTACACCACAGGTCCTGTTTAATCCTCAGCGAGGGTATTGTAAATTTGTTGAAGAAGGTACTATAGCAGTTAATTGGAAGGGGGAAATAAGTCCCTGTATTGCTTTAATGCATAATTATGATCTTTATATTAGAGAAAGGAAAAAAACATATAAACAAATATGTTTTAGGGAAAATAACTGAAAATAGTTTAAAAGATATATGGAATAGTGATGAATTTAAGAAGTTTCGAAAAAAAGTCAAAGAATTTCCCTTTTCCGATTGTACTCAATGTTCAGGTTGTGAAATTAAAAACTTAGTAAAATACTTGACATTTATTTACATAATAATTATAATAATAGTATAAATATTTATTTATTATTAATATTTATAATTTTCAAAAAATAAAACAAAGAAGTGGACCAAGTGGCCCAGGAAAGTAGATATTTTATTCCATCAGTTAATGTGTTGGAAAAAGGAAAAATGGCATATGCTCAGTTTTTAGCTGGAATGGCTTTCAATAATGCTTCTTTAGGTTTAGTACATGGTATGGCTCACCAATTAGGAGGATTTTATGATCTTCCTCATGGAGTATGTAATGCCATTTTATTATCACATGTTACTAATTTCAACAAATTAGCTAAACCTAAAAAAATAGCTAAAATAGGCAAATTGCTTGGTGCTAATACTGAGGGAATGTCTATTATGGAAGCAGCAGATGCAGGTATAAAAGCGATTGTAGATTTGTCATCTGACTTAGGTATACCAGGTAGCTTAGAAGAGTTAGAAGATGTTATAGGTATTTTTGAAAGTACTTATAAAGGATTTTAATAATATAAGTATACCTTCGAGTCTCTATTTCTAAAGAATTTAATTCAATGAAATAGTGACCGCCGGGTTGAGGAAGAAATGAATCAGCCTCCCGTGTTTGGAAAGAAGGGGAATAAAAAAGGAGGTATAATTAATGGGCAAAATTTATGAGTATGAAGTATTGAGAATTGATCTTAGCAATGAAGAAATTAAAAGAGAAAAAATCGAAGGTGAAGTAGTAAAGAAGTATTTAGGAGGAAGAGGATTAGCATCTAAAATATTATATGATGAAATTGACCCT
>DATFIM010000239.1 GCA_035270125.1 Halanaerobiales bacterium
CCATGAATTGAACCAGTTGTTATTACCAGAGGTTCAGTAGGTTCTGTTTCTCTACTAACTAATTCCTGTAAGGCAATTATCAGGTGGGAAGCAACTACAACCGGGTCTACCCCTTCATCAGGATGAGCACCATGAGCTCCAGTTCCTTTTACTTTAATAGTAAATTTATCAGTAGAAGCCATAATTGGACCATAACCAACTCCAATCTGGCCAACTGGGATGTTTGTTCTATTATGTAAACCAATAATTCTATCTACTTTAGGATTTTCTAGAGCTCCTTCATCAATCATTGGCTTCGCACCACCTGGGCCCTCTTCAGCAGGTTGAAAAATAAATTTTACATTTCCTTTTATTTTATCTTTAAACATAGAAATAACTTTGGCAGTACCTAAAGCTATAGCTGTATGAGCATCATGACCACAGGCATGCATTTTTCCTGGATTTTGAGATTTATATTCTACTTCATTTTTTTCCTCAAGAGGAAGGGCATCCATATCAGCTCTAATGGCAATAGTTTGACTGGAAAAATTATTTTTAAGATTGGCCACAACACCTGTCCCGGCCATTTTTTCAACTTCATAACCCCATTTTTTTAATTTTTCAATCACTAAGGCTGAAGTCCTTTCTTCTTCAAAAGCCAGTTCAGGATGTTGATGAATATCTCTTCTCCACTCTATCATTTCATCTTCTATCCCCATTATCTCTTTTTTTATTTCTGCTATCAAACTCATTTTATCACTCCTAATATTCATCGGTTTAATTGTGGATCAAAAATGTCACGTAATCCATCTCCAAGAAGATTAAAACCCATAACTATAAACATAATTGCAAGTCCAGGAAAGGTAGAAATCCACCAGGCATAACGTAAAAAAGCTCTTCCTTCTGCAACCATTGAACCCCAGGCTGGGATTGGTGGTTGAGCTCCTAAACCTAAAAAACTCAATCCAGCAGCAGTTAAAATAGTTATTGAAATCTGTAAAGTTGCCATTACCAGTATTGGTGAAATTATATTAGGTATTATATATTTAACTATAATTCTTAAATCTGTAGCTCCCAGAACTTCACCAGCTTCTACATAATCAGTAGTTTTAGCCTGTAAAACCTGCCCCCTGGTTAATCTGGCAAAAATAGGCATTGTTCTTATTCCAACAGCCAGCATAATCTTATAAAGTCCTGGTCCTAAAATACTGACTATAACCAGGGCCAAAAGCAAGCTGGGAAAAGCAAGCATTATTTCGATAAGACCACTTATTATTCTATCAATTATCCCCCCAAAATAGCCTGCCAATAAACCCAGGATTAGACCTAAAGTCAATCCAATTGCTACTGAAAAAAATCCAATCTGCATAGTAATAGCTGTTCCATGTAATATTCTACTTAATATATCTCTCCCTAAATTATCTGTTCCCAGTTTATATTCAGAAGAGGGAGGATGAAAACGATCGATCATATTCTGTTCTCTATAATCATAAGGAGCAATTTGTGGTCCAATAAAAGAAATAATCAAAGCAATAACTACAATAAAAAGTCCTAAAGTAGCTGATTTATGTCCTAATATTTCCTTGAAAATATTTTTATCACCCATTGTGAATTTTCCCCCTTCCTTTAATCATATTTTATCCTCGGATCCAACATAGAATAAATAATATCAACAATCAGATTAACTATAACAAAGATTATAGCCATTAACATCACAATCGCCTGTACTAATTTATAATCTCTGGCCAAAATTGCAGTTACCCCAAGACTACCTATCCCCGGTAGAGAAAATACTGTTTCTGTAATCATGGCTCCACCTAATAATATACCTAAACTAAGTCCAATAACAGTTACTACTGAAATCAAGGCATTTCTTAGAGCATGTTTAAAAAATACTACTCTTTCTTTTAAACCTTTACTTCTTGCTGTTCTTATATAATCCTGGCCTAATACTTCTAACATATTTGATCTCGTTAATCTGGCCAGTGTACCAGTATAAGCTGTACCTAAAGAAATAGCAGGCAATATTAAATGTTTAAAACCTTCCCAGGTCCAAAAAGGGCCTGCATAACCTGAAGCTGGAAACCAGCCCAATACAAAGGAAAACAATAGTATTAACATTAATCCTCGCCAGAAGCTGGGCATAGAAAGACCAAACAGGGCACCGATCATGGTAATATTATCAATTATTGTCCCTCGAAAAGCTGAGGAAATAACACCTAAAAACAATCCAAAAGTAGTAGCTATTATTAAAGATAAAAAGGCAAGCTGAAAAGTACAGGGAATTCTACTGGCAAGTTCTACTGAAATTGGCCGTTTTGTCCTGATCGATTTACCAAAATCCCCTACTATAGCACCTTTGGCAAAATTAACAAATTGAATATGAAGTGGATCATTTAAACCAAGCAGTTCTCTGGTTTGTTCTACCTGAGCATCTGTAGCTTTAACTCCAGCAGCAATCCGGGCTGGATCTCCAGGAACTAAATGTATCATCAAAAACACAAGAATACTAACTCCAATTATTACCGGTATGGAAAATAATAATTTTCTTAATATATATTGTAGCAAGTCATCCCCTCCTTTACTTAGCTATAAAATGGAAAAGTACCGGGGATATTAATCCCCGGTTTTAAATAAATTATACTCTTCTAATTTGTTAATTCACTAAATTATCATTGTAAAAAATTTTACTATTCAATATAGGCATCTGTATAATCACTGACATATGGTGAATATACATATCCCTTAACTTCTTTTCTGACTCCTTCTAAAAGAGGATTACTTAAAATAGGTATCATTGGCAAGTCTTCTTCTAAAATATCATATACTTTTCTATAAACTTCCTTTCTATCTTCTCTATCAGCTAATTTAGCTGCTTTATCTAACATGTCATCAACTTCCTGATTTGAATAACCTGTGAAATTACCTCTGGCATCTGTTTTTACCAATACATCTAAGAATAAACTCGGTTCACCAGTATTTTGGGACCAACCCATACTACTTAAAGTATATTTTCTATTTGTAAATTTGTCGAGATAACTTCCCCACTCAAGTTGCTGAAGTTCTGCTTTAATCCCAAGCTGTCTTAATCTTTCCTGAACATATTGAGCTATAGTTGACCACTGTCTTTCAGAAGTTGTACTTAAATATTCAATCTCAACTCTTTCTCCATCTTTATATAATTCTTCTCCCTGATAACTATAACCAGCATCTTTTAATATTTCCCTGGCTTTTTCCATATCAAATCCTATAGGATCAGGATTATCTGGATAAGCCCAGCTGGCCTTAGGTACATAACCTTCAGTTCTAATTGCATAATCGCCATGTAAAACTTCCGCCAATTCCTGTTTATCAATACTATAGGCAATTGCTTTTCTTAAAGGTAAATTATCTTCAAAAATTGAATCATTGACCATATTGAACCAGATGTAAAGCACATAAAATTCACTTTCTCCAGTATGCATTACTATATTACTATCATTTTTTAATCTATCCACATTATTATGAGAGATAGATTTTACAACATGGACTCCACCAGTTTGTAATTCTATAAGTCTTGTCATTGGTTCAGGTATAGGTTTAAAAACAAGACCTTCAGGTTTTACTTCTTTACGATGATAATCTTCATTTCTGGATAATCTAACACCACTACCTGGCTGCCATTCTTCAAACTTAAAAGGACCTGTTCCTACAGGATCGGAAGCATAAGCATCTGCTCCTACCTTTTCAAAATGGGCCTTACTTGGAATAAGTCCTCCTGGTGAAAATAGGATTGTATCAATAAATGGGCCATAGCTTCTTTTTAATACAAATTGAACGGTATAATCATCAGGAACATTTATTTCATCAATAATAGAAAACTGTTCAACATAATTTGAAGCAGATTCCGGGTTCATTAATCTTTCAAAATGCCATTTCACAACATTAGCATCAAATTTTGAACCATCAGTAAAGTTTACATCTTCTTTTAGATGAAATGTCCAGACTTTTGAATCTTCACTTACCTCCCAATCATGAGCCAGATTACCTTTGATATTACCTTCTGCATCTCTAATTAGTAATCTGTCATGAATCTGCGAGGAAACTCTTTCTGAAGGAAGATCACTAATATAAGCCGGGTCAAGTTGTTTTATATCCATTCCAATTCCAACATTTATTACCCCACCTTCAGCAAATCCAACTGCAGAAAAAGCAAATACAAGAAAACTCATTAATAAAAATAGTGACAATGTTTTTTTCATTTCTCTTACTCCTCCTTCTCTCTACTTTTTACAGCTTATTAGCTGTAATTACTTATATGAAAATATAAAGGCCTTTAACAGATTACCTTTATATTTATCAACATTTTAATACTTTGAAAACCAATCAAGTGTTTTCTGAAATCGGTGAATAATATGAGATGGTTTATTAAGTAAATGCATTTCATCTTTATAGCGTATAAAAGTAGTATTTTTATTACATCTTTTTAGAGCAGTAAATAATTCTTCTGACTGACTAACAGGACAGCGTAGATCATCTTCTCCATGCAAGATTAGTAAAGGATCATTTATTTTATGGACATAATTTATAGGTGAACGTGAAATTAGTTTTTCTTTAGAATGACAGGATGAACCACCAGTTTCAAATTCTCCAAAAGAATAACCAATATCACTGGTTCCATAAAATGAATAAAGATTGGTAACACTACCACCGGCAGCACCTGCTCTAAACCTGCTGGAATGAGCCAATAAAAGACAGGTTAAATATCCTCCATAGCTCCAACCCATTATATATATCTTATCCCGGTCTGCCCACCCTTTTTTGAGAATATAATCTATTCCCTTTAGTACATCCTGATAATCATTATGTCCCCAATCTTTGACAACTGCTGAGGTAAATTTCTGACCATAGGATTGACTACCACGCGGATTGGCATAAAAAACTGCATAACCTTTAGCAGCCATAATTTGGGCCTGGAGCATAAAAGTACCACCATAGGCAAGATGAGGACCACCATGAACAATAACAACCAGTGGTTTATCATTACTTTTGCTTTCATCTTTATTTAAAATCCAGCCATCTATCCCCCAATTTTGAGCCCCATTATATCTGAATTTTTCTGCTTCATATAACTTAGTTGATCCGATTAAATTATTATTAAGAATTGTTAACTGCTTATTATATATTTCGACATCATTTTCTCTTTTCCTTTTATACATATGCTCAAAATCATCAAAATAAAAAAGTTCATCAGGTTTATTAACTGTAGAAATAACAGCCAGACATTTATTTTTATTTAAGGAAAAAGCTCTTATATTACTTTTTTCATTCCCTAAAACCTTATTTATTTTAATGCTTTTATCCAAACCAGTCAGATCATTTTCTAATATTTTCTTTTTTAAATTAGAAGTCAAATTAAGTTTATATATATAACTACTTCCCTGATCTGCTGCAAGAAAGAATATTTTTTTAGCATCTGCTGACCATTTAAAAGGATGATTATCAAGACAACAATAATTCAGATCAGAATCTACGGATGTACCTACCGGTCTTTCCAGCCTTTCAGTTAAATTAACTATTCTATTTCCTTTAATAGGAAATTCACATTCACACTTAAAAGGTACTAACCAAAGATTATTGGTAGTCGCCCTTCCATATCTATTTTGATGACCGATATATACTAAAAAATCACCATCTTTTGACCAGTCAAGATAGCGAACAGGTCCTCTCCCCTTTAAAATAATTTGAAATTTATCTTTTTTGTAGTCATAATAACAGAGATCATGTTTATAAACTCCTTTTTCTAAATAATCTTCTCTCATTACAGAACAGGCAATTTTATCTCCAGTTGGTGAAAAAACAGGATGGTAGTGATTAAAATTATTGGCAGTAATTTGAGTAATTTTTTGATCAAGTTCTGGATCCTTGACTTCAGCAGTAAATATTTGACTGTATTTTCCCCGGAAAAATCCATAACCATCATATTTATGATATAATTTTTCTACAATTGTTATATCATCTCTTTTTTCTTCTTTAGCTTCATATTCCTGATAGGCAGAAAAAACCACTTTATCTCCAGCTGGAGACCAGACTGGAGGAGAATTGACTTCAAGTTCACCACTTATTTTCCAGGGCTCAGCACCTTTTAAATCAATTATCCAGATAGCTGAATTACCGCTTCTTTCAGAAATAAAAGCAAGTTTATTTCCTTCAGGAGAAAAACGAGGATAGCGATCACAACAGCCAGTAGTTACTGTTCTCAATTTTCCAGTATCCAGATCAATCATTTTTATATTAGTTATACTTCTATCCTTCTCTTTATCCCATTTCTGGACCACAAAAGCTGCTATTTCTCCATCTGGAGAAATTTGAGGCTCATTAGCTAAATTTAATTTATATATATCCTCAGCTTTAAAATCCCTCATTTTATTTTTTGACATTAGATCACTCCTCTTCTTCTCAAGTTTTTTGAATTCTAAATATCAAAAATTTCTCCCAGAATATCTGCAACTCCATTTTCATCGTGATGTCCAGCTATTAAATTAGCCTTTTCTTTGACAGGTTGAGGAGCATTATCAACTGCAATTCCTAGATCAGCCCATTCGATCATAGTCAGATCATTAAAACCATTACCTACAGCTATTACTTTTTTTTGAGGAATATTAAGAGATTTAGCCAGTTTTTCTAAAGCTTCTCCTTTAGATACATCTTTAGCAGTAAATTCAATAAAATATTCTTTTGATTCAGTTATTTCCAGTTTATGACCATAATTTTCTTTAAAATAATCTAAATAATGATACTTTTTTTCCTGGTCTTTTTCTATTAATAAAATTTTGGTAGCTTCACCTTTGTAATTTTCACTTAATTTACCAATAGTTCTCCCTTTAACACCGGCAATTTCTTCATAAATTTCTACACCTTTATTTCTCTCTTTTACATAAAAATCATCACCATAATATAAATTAATATGTAATCCTTCCTGTTCTGCTTCTTTAATAATTGCCTGAACTAAATCAGTTGAAATAGCATGATGAAAAATAACTTTATGACTTTTAGGATCACAAACATAAGCCCCATTATAGGAGATGACTGGAAGATCAATTTCTAATTCTTCTGCATAAGGAAGGGCAGATACAAACATCCTCCCGGTTGCTATTGTTATCTTTTTCCCTTTTTCTTTAAGGGATTTTAGAGCAGATACGGTTTTAGAACTTAATTTATGTTCTTTATTTAAAAGAGTGTCATCTAAATCAAATACAATTAATTCATGTTTCATATTTATCAACCTCACTAAAAATAGAGAGGGGTCTCCCCCCTCCCCTTAATTAAAAGTTTTAATTAACCCCATAATTTTTTGTTTTATTGTTAATTATTTTGAAAAAATTTCTACACTTCCATTTTCACTAAATTCATCAGAAAAAGCATGTACTTCTTTTTTAAGTTCAGCTAATTTTTCATCATTCTCAGCATGTTTTAGAGCTTCAAAAATAAATTCAGCAATTTTTTTCATTTCTTTTTCTTTCATTCCTCTTGTTGTTACTGCAGGTGTACCAATTCTTATTCCGCTTGTCACAAAAGGACTACGAGTTTCATAAGGAATGGTATTTTTATTTAAAGTAATACCTACTTTATCGAGGGCAGTTTCTGCATCTTTGCCTGTGATATCCATATTATTAAGATCAACTAACATTAAATGATTATCAGTTCCACCAGAAACCAATCTCATGCCATAACTCTTAAGTTCAGTAGCAAGTTTTTCAGCATTTTTAATAATCTGGTGTTGATATTCATTAAATTCATCGGTTAAAGCCTCTTTGAAAGCAACTGCTTTAGCTGCAATAATATGCATTAAAGGCCCACCCTGAATTCCAGGGAAAATAGCTTTATCAATTTTTTTGGCATGTTCTTCTTTACAGAGAATCATTCCACCTCTTGTCCCTCTTAAAGTTTTATGAGTAGTAGTAGTTACAAAATCAGCATGAGGAACAGGGTTAGGATGTAAGTCAGCAGCTACTAATCCAGCAATATGAGCCATATCTACCATTAGATAAGCTCCAACTTCATCAGCTATTTCTTTAAATCGCATAAAGTTAATTACTCTTGGATAAGCACTTGCCCCAGCAATAATTAGTTTTGGTTCATGTTCTTTAGCAAGTTTTTCTACCTGATCATAATCAATAATTTCTCTATCTTTAGTTACTCCATAATGAACAACATCATAATAGCTTCCAGACATATTTACCGGACTACCATGAGTAAGGTGTCCACCATGAGTAAGGTCCATAGCTAAAATCTTATCTCCTGGATCTAAAACAGAAAAATATACTGCCTGGTTTGCCTGTGAACCAGAATGAGGTTGAACATTAGCATGTTCAGCATTATATAATTCTTTAGCTCTCTCTCGGGCTAAATCTTCAACCTTATCAACTACCTCACAACCACCATAATATCTTTTATGAGGATATCCTTCAGCATATTTGTTTGTTAAAACAGAACCAGCAGCTTCCATAACTCCCTTGCTCACAAAGTTTTCAGAAGCAATTAGTTCTATATTACGCTGTTGTCTTTCATTTTCCTCATTAATCAAATTAGAAATTTCAGGATCAATTTTGTCAAGATAACTCACAGAAAATCAGCTCCTTTTTATAAACATTATTTAAGATTTTTCTTCTATCATTATATATTATTCTGTAAACATAGTTTGAATCCTGTTTTTTTATACAAAATTTTGTTATTGTTAAAAAAATTTTAGCAATAGAAAAAGCCGAAGCAAAAGCTCCGGCTTTTTTAATAAAAATTTTGGTGGATTAGGCAGGACTAATAGCATCTACAGGACAAACATCAACACAGGCTGCACAATCAATACAGGTAGCAGCATCAATAACATACTGAGTATCTCCCTGGCTAATAGCATCTACAGGACACTCTGATTCACAGGCACCACAGGAAATACAATCAGAAGAAATTTCATAAGCCATATATATTTCACCTCCATTAATATTATGGTTTATAATTGTTAAATAGTTACACTCTGT
The DNA here is from genome assembly GCA_035270125.1 of Halanaerobiales bacterium. Lineage (NCBI taxonomy): Bacteria > Bacillati > Bacillota > Clostridia > Halanaerobiales > Halanaerobiales bacterium. The sequence continues at coordinate 8,994 of DATFIM010000239.1, forward strand.
ACTTATTATAACGTTGCTTAATATTATTGTCAATAAGTTTAAGCTCTAATATTTTCCCTTAGATAATCATAAATTTTTCTGGCTGTTTTTCCACTAATTCCTTCAACTTGCTTTAATTTAGTGATATTAGCTTTTTTAATCTCACCCAAAGAACCAAAATGACGTAAAAGCGCCTTTCTTCTTTTTGGTCCAACTCCTGGAATTTTATCCAGCAAACTATGGGTTAAACGGCGAGAACGTAATTTACGATGATAACTCACTGCAAAGCGATGAGCTTCATCTCGAACTCTCTGTAATAACTGTAAAGCTGGTGAGCGATGTGATATAATTATTGGTTCTGATTTATTCGGTTTAAAAATTTCCTCTTCTTTTTTGGCCAGACCAATTACTGGCTGATCTTTTAAATCTAATTTCTCCAGAATCTCATAGGCAGCACTTAATTGTCCCTTTCCTCCATCTATTAAAATAAGGTCAGGCAATTTTCTATCTTCTTTGAGTAGTCGATTGTATCTTCTCTCAATAACTTCCTGCATACTGGCAAAATCATCAGCTCCTTCCACAGTCTTTATTTTAAAACGTCTATAATCCTGTTTGGAAGGTGTTCCCCCTTTAAAAACAACTAAAGAAGCAACAGAATCTCTACCCTGAATATTGGATATATCAAATCCTTCAATATGTTCTGGAGGATTATCCATTTCAAGTTCAGCCTGTAATTCTTTTATCGCCTGTTCAGTCTGTTTTTTACGATATTTTTCTCTTATCTCTTCTTTTTTGAGATTTTGTTTGGCATTCCGCATTGCCATCTCAATTAAACGTTTTTTATCCCCTTGAACCGGTTTCTGTACTTTTACCTTTCTCCCTTTTTTCTGTCTTAATCTTTGAGCAAGAAGTTCAGCTGAATCTATTTCTGTATTTAAAAGCACTTCATCCGGTATCTGGGGAGCCTGTTCATAATATTGCTGTAGAAAAGATCCCATTATTTGTTCTACATTTTCCTCAGCCACCCCTTCTAAAATAAAGTGTTCCTGTCCCATTAGTCTTCCATTTCTTACAAGTAAAAGTTGAACACAGGCCTGATCTTCCTCACCCTGGGCTACAGCCATAAT
>DATFIM010000240.1 GCA_035270125.1 Halanaerobiales bacterium
ATGAAAAATGAGAAAAGCAATACCAGTGTGGCAGCAAAAGAGAGTTTCCGGATTACAAAACTGGGTGTCTTTTTACGTAAGAGTAAATTGGATGAGTTACCAGAGTTAATAAATATTATTCGAGGAGATATGAGCTTTGTGGGGCCACGTCCCGATGTGAAAGGGTATGCCGACCGACTGGAAGGCGATGACCGGATGATTTTACAATTAAAACCCGGACTAACCGGTGCTGCCTCTTTAAAATATAGAGATGAAGAAGAAATATTGAAGAAGCAGAAAGATCCCCAACAATATAATGATGAGGTTATTTTTCCGGATAAAGTTCGAATCAATAAAACATATATGGAAAAATGGACATTATGGCTGGATATGAAAATTATTTTGTTTACAGCATTAGGAAAAGATTTGAGAGAAGACTACTTTAAATGATTTGTTAACAAAATATTCAGAATATTAGTGTTTCATTGGTGTGTAAATAAATTTTAGCGTTTTTACGTTATACACAAATTTTAGAAGATAATTATGATCATTCAAGAGGGTAAAATAGTTTATAATAAAGATGATAAAATAAATAGTTTTCAATTTGATGATTATTCTATTTATTATAAAGGCCTTATTTTCGTGTCAGGCAAAAAAAGTGGGCAAGAAAGTATCAAATATATTATAAAAAGTATTTTAATAAATGAAAGTTTTCAGTTCGATAAAATATATGGTAATTTTTTTATTTATATAATTGATCATAGTAATAAGAGACAATTTATTTTTATTGATAATAGTGGAATTTTTAAGGCATATAAATATAAAAATTGTATTTCTACTTCATTTTTAGAATTGATCGACTTTTTTAAAGATATTACAATAGATAATATAAATTATAACAGTATTGTAGAATTTTTTCATTTTGGATTTACTTATTTTAATAACACACTGATTGAAGGAATAAATAGAATTGATGCAAAAGAAATTTTTATTTTTGAAAATAATAATCATCATACAAAAGAAAAAAAAATAAATTCAATAAATTCAATTTCTAAAATCAAAATGGGAGATTTTTTCTCTGATTTAATTTATGCTATCGGAGATAAAAAAATATCTGTTGATTTAACTGGAGGATTCGATTCTCGCCTAATATTGAGTTTCTTCAAGAAAAGTGATATCAAATTTGAACTTGCTATTAGTGGACAACCAAATAATAAAGATATAAAAATTGGCAAAAAAGTAGCATCAAAAATTTCTAAAGAATTTTATCCTACATATCATACAACAAAGAAATTTGAAATAGAAGATATGTATGAAATTTTTAAATTGTCTGATGCTCAGGTTGATATCGTTGATTATCATAGAAATAGCCAATTAAATAATGACAGATTATCAAGAAATGTTGAGATACAATTAAGTGGTGTTGGAGGTGAATTATACAAAGATTTTTGGTGGTTACATGATTTTCCCTTTTATAATAAATCGGTAACAAATTTAGAAAAATTATACAATTTTAGAATAGAGGCAACAGCTTTCCCTCATTCACTTTTAGGAAAGAGATTATTAAAGAATTCCAAGGCTTTAAAAAATGATACAATAAGAAAACTGAAATCTTATGTGCTTGAAAATAATACAAAATCCTATGACAATATATATTTTAATTACAAAATGAAAACTAATGCAGGTGTTTATGTTACTAGTGCAAATAATTATTTAACTTCTTATGCTCCTCTGCTTGAACAGGAGCTTGTTAAAATAGGATTTGGTTTAAAAAGAAGAAATCGTTTTTTTAATTACTTCCATCGAAAAATGATTTCAAAAAATCACCCTGAAATTTCCAGAATAAAAACAACTGATGGAACAACAACTTCATCATTAATTATTGATATATTGTTAGATATAATTTTTTATATTTTTGACAAAGTAAAAAGAATAGTAAAACAAATCATTAGAAAAATATTAAATAAGACTTATTTGCAAGAAACACCAACAAATCAAAATATTTATCCAATTGCAAAATCTACTGACTTTTTTAAAAAGAGTATTGAAACATTAAAAAAAATGAATATTATAGCAAATGATGTTGAATGTAAAAATGTTCCAAATCAATTAACAGGTAAGATTCTAACATTAAATCTATTGTTCGAAAGATTGAAGAAATAATTTTTTATTATGAATAAAAAAATATGGCTTTCCTCGCCACACATGTGCGGCCGGGAACAAAAGTATATTAATGAGGCCTTTGAACAAAACTGGATTGCACCACTGGGGCCTAATGTAAACGGTTTTGAACAGGAATTAGGAAATTATATAAAAGTTCCCCATGTTGCTGTTTTAAGTTCTGGTACAGCGGCCATTCATTTAGCGCTTATTATGTTAGGTGTTAGTCCCAACGATGAAGTACTTTGCTCTTCATTCACTTTTTCAGCAACAGCTAATCCTATTATATATCAAAATGCTACTCCAGTATTTGTTGATAGTGAGCAGGAAACCTGGAATATGGATCCGAAGCTATTGGAATTAGCAATTTTGGATCGAATAAAAAATGGCAAAAAACCAAAAGCGATTATGGTGGTTCATTTATATGGTATGCCGGCAAAAATGGATGAAATTTTAAAAATTGCAAATTATTATAGGATTCCGGTTATTGAAGATGCTGCCGAAGCTTTAGGCAGTAAATATGATGGAAAACATTGTGGCTCTTTTGGCGAGATGTCGGTTCTTTCGTTTAACGGGAATAAAATTATTACTACCTCAGGAGGTGGTGCTTTATTATCCAAAAATAAGGATTATATTCAAAAAGCCCGCTTTCTGGCTACCCAGGCAAGAGACCAGGCACCGCATTATCAGCATTCTCAAATAGGATATAATTACAGGATGAGTAATATTATTGCAGGGATAGGAAGGGGCCAGCTGGAAGTGCTT
>DATFIM010000241.1 GCA_035270125.1 Halanaerobiales bacterium
CAATCTACAGGAAGAGATGGTTTTAGTAATGTACCAGCAAAAGGATTGACAGGTGAATTTTATGAAGGGCATTATTTTTGGGATACAGAAACGTATATTGTACCTTTTTATTTATATAATAGACCTGAACTGGCAAAAAAATTACTGGTATATCGTTATAATATTTTAGATAAAGCCCGGATAAATGCTAAGAGAGTTAAGTTAGATGGAGCTCTTTATCCCTGGCGAACTATAAATGGCTATGAGGCTTCTGGCTTTTTTATGGGTTCAACTGTACAATATCATATAGATGCTGATATTGCTTATGCTATTTATCAATATGTTACAGCAACTGATGATTATCAATTTTTATATAAAGCTGGAGCAGAAATACTAGTAGAAACTGCCAGAATGTGGTACAGTTTAGGCAGTTATATCGATATCCGTGATGGTGCTTTTTGTTTTAATGAAGTTTGTGGTCCTGATGAATATAAACCAGGTGTAAATAATAATTGTTATAATAATTATATGGCAAAATTCAATTTAGAATATGCAGTTAATATAGTAAAAGAAATGCAGGAAGAGGTTCCTGATTTATATACTGAATTAAAGAAAAAAGTAGATTTAAAAGAAAGCGAATTATTTAATTGGGAAAAAGCTTCAGCAAATATTTATCTTCCTTATAATGAAAAATTGGGTATTAATCCTCAGGATGATTCATTTATCTATAAAAATCCAATAAATTTAGATAATATACCAGATGAGGAATTACCACTTGTTGATAATTGGCATCCTTTGACTATCTGGAGATATCAGGTGATAAAACAGGCAGATGTTATTTTACTTATGTTACTTTTGGGAAATGAATTTAGTCTTGAACAAAAGAGAGCTAATTACGACTATTATGAACCTAAAACTACCCATGATTCTTCATTATCACCGGCAGTTTATAGTATAATAGCTGCAGAAATAGGATATTATGACGATGCCTACAATTATTTTAATCAAATAGCCCGTCTTGATCTTGATAATTATAATGAAAACACCTATCAGGGTGTTCATACTGCAGGGATGGGAAGTGCCTGGATGACTATGGTTTATGGTTTTGCAGGTATGAGAAATTATAAAGGAGTTTTACATTTTAATCCTTATTTACCTGAAAAGTGGGATAGATATAAATTTACAATCAAATTTAAAGGACGTGAGATTTTAATAGAAATAGATGAAGATGGTGCCCATTATACTTTGTTGGAAGGTGAAGATTTATCTATAAAGCATTTAAATGAAGATCTTCTAATTTCTCAAGAAAAAAATATTACTGTACCTTTAAAAGATTAATTATAAAAAATGAGGAGTTTTTAAAATGAAGGAATCAGAAAAGAAAATCTATTTTATGCTGGCTGCTGGAATATTTATAATATCATTTGCTGCAATTTTAATTAATCTTGCAGATGCACCACCAATGATAATTGCTTTTTATAGAATGTTTTTTAGTGCCCTGATATTAACTCCAATATTTTTAGTTAAATATAGAGAAAAGGCAAAGCTATTTTTAGATTATAGACCTGTAATAGTAGGTTTCTTTTTAGCTATTCATTTTATACTCTGGATTACAGCTTTTGAATATACTAATGTGGCTAATGCAGTAATTTTTGTTGCAATGCAGCCTTTATTTACTCTTTTGTTGGAATTTTTATTTGCAAAAGAAGATCTGCGTCAGGGAGTAGTAATAGGTGTTATTTTTGCTTTAGTTGGTAGTATTATTATTAGTATGGGCGATATAAATATGCTCTTTTCTAAAATTTGGGGAGATTTACTTGCTTTAGCTGCCTCTGTTTTTGCTGCTTTGTATTTATTTATTGGAAGAAGTTTGCGAAGAAAGGTTGATTATTTCCCTTATATTTACATAGTATATACTTATGCAGCACTTTTTTTAGGTTTATTTGTATTGATAAGAGGACTGCCATTTCAAGGATATGGACAAATCAATTATTTGTATTTCCTAGGACTGGCTTTAGGGCCTACCTTAATTGGTCATTCTGTTTTAAATTATTCAGTACGTTTTGTACCTACTACTATAGTTTCACTTTCTATTTTAGGTGAGCCTATTTTTACAACAATTTTAGCTTGGTGGATTTTGGGTGAGGGTATAACAATGGTAACTTTAATTGGAGGTTCATTTATTTTAGGTGGAATTTATTTATCAGTAACTAGAAAAGGAAAAACTGACTCAAAAGTTGAGGAAGGAGAAGTAATAATTAATGAATAAGAGTATTATAAAAAAAGCACTGAAAATAAAATTATTTATTACTGATGTTGATGGTGTATTAACAGATGGAAGTTTAATTCTTGGAAATAATGGAGAAGAGTTTAAATCATTTAATTCTCAAGATGGGATGGGAATTAAATTATTACAAAAAAATGATATAAAGGTTGCTATTATTACAGGGAGAAGTTCAAAAATAGTAGAAAACAGGGCTGAAGAATTAGATATAAAAGAAGTTTATCAGGGAATAGATGATAAAATAAAAACATTTAATAATTTGTTAGATAAATATTCTCTAAACTCTAATGAAGTTTCTTATATTGGAGATGATTTAAATGACCTTCCAGTATTAAATGAAGTGGGATTATCTTTTACAGTAAGTAATGGAGTTGATAAGGTTAAGGAAAATGTAGATTATATAACTGAAAAATCTGGTGGAAAAGGTGCTGTCAGAGAAGCAGCAGAATTGATTTTAAATATACAAAGTGATTTTAATGGTGGTGAGGTTTTTGATACGGAAAGGGATTGACAGTTATAAGAAAAATTTAGCTTATGCTACCAAAAACAGCAAGTTATTTTTACTTAGCTGTTTTTTTGTTTTTCTAGCCAGAGGAGGATTAAGAGTTTTATTTAATCTTTATGTACAAACTTTAGGTTATTCAGAACAATTTATTGGTAGTATTTCTTCAGCACGTTTTATAGTTGCAGGTATAATAGCAATTCCTTCAGCAATTCTGGCAGCAAGAATTGGATTTAAAAAAACATTATTATTTTCGGTGTTTTTAGCTATTTTTTCTATAAGCGGGATAGCACTTGCCGAAGGTAAAAACTCATTAATTGTATTTAATGTACTTTGGGGAGCAGCAAGTATGGTTGTTGGGGTTGTTACTGCTCCGTTTTTAGTAAAAAATAGTAGTCCGGAAGAAAGATCTCACCTGTTTGGTTTAAATTTTGCTATGATTATGATCACAGGTATGATTGGTAAATCTTCATTTGGATTTATAGTAGATTTATTAAAAAATAGTTTTGAAGCAGTAATGGCCTATAAGATTGCTATATTTATTATAGTAGCTCTTACATCTATTGGTTTAATACCTTTGTTTTTTCTGGAGCAGAAAAAAATAATTCAAAAAGAAGATATATCAGAACTTATTTTAAGAGTGAAAGATTTTGTTATTGAAGATGGAAGTATTAAAAAATTAATGGTCTACAGTGTTTTTATTGGGATAGGAGCAGGAATGATAGTACCTCTTTTTAATATATTTTTACATAATAAGCTTGCAGCTAGTGATAGTCAGATAGGATTAATTATGGCCCTGGCTAATACAGTTACAGCTTTTGGTTCATTGGCAACACCATTTTTAATTACATATTTAGGTCGAATTAAAACAATTTTTATTCCTCAGATGATTTCAATTTTTTTCTTAATGATGATTGCTCTTGCTGGAAATATATATATTGTAGGTACCGCTTTTGCTTTAAGAATGACTTTTATGAATATGGTAAACCCAGTTATTAGAAATTTTTCAATGGAAGTAGTACCAGAAAAGGAACAGGCAAATGCCAGTAGTATTATGAGGTCAATACGAAGAATTGGGAGGGGTATTGGGTCATTTTTTAGTGGAATATTTCTTGGAAGTCAAATGTATATAATGCCTTTTGTAATTACAGCTATTCTTTATACAACAGCCAGTCTTTTCTTTCTTCATTTTTTCAAAAAATATAAATAAATAAATAAAATATTAAGACTTTTCAATTCCACCTTGACAAGAGGTGGATTTATCTTTATACTATGTTAAGGAAAATAAAATTGTTAAATAGTAACTATTATCATTTAGGTTATTATATTATAATATATCTAAGTTATTGAAGGAGGTGGAAATAATGAGAATTAAAGATAGTTTTGAAAAATTCCTTGCAATTGAAGATAAAAATTATAAAAAAGAAATGCAGGAGAGAAATGAAGAAAAAGTAAGAAGAGAAATGTATAATATGTCATTCATGTAATAAATATGTCGGAGGTGTTTTAATGAGTAAGATTAGAAATAGTTTTGAAAATGTAACCTCTATAGATGTTAATTTTCAAAGAGTAGAAACTAAATTTGATCAATCAAAGAGAAAATCTTTAATGGATGTTAGATCTATTTAACTTGAGTTAAAATAAAATCCAAAGAAGAAGGTAGGTAGTAATTAAAATGTGGATAAGGAAAAATGCTTTGAGTAGAGAGAGTAGAGTTAAATTGGAGAAGAAGCATAAGGATGATTATAAATAACTCCCTTGGCTGGTTAAAAGGAAACCAGCAAGGGAGTTTTTTTAATTTATTCGTTATCTTCAAGTTCATCGAGTCTTTGTTGTATGGCTTCTAATTCATTTTCTAGATTTTTAGCTACATTTTTAAGATAATTTTTTTCATCTTCTTTTGCAGCTTCAGTTTGGGGTGAATTAGCTGGCTGATTTGCAGGAGCATTTGCCGGTCCATAACCTGCAAAATTTCTATAACCTCTACCAAATCCACGACCAAATCCTCTACCAGGCCCGCGACCTCTTCCAAAGCCATGTGCTGCTCCCATTCCTGGGCCAGCTTCCATATAACCAGGTCTATTATTTCCAGCACAATAACCCATTCCACGTCCAGTCATTGGTCCATATCCATCAGGTCCTGTTCTATCTCCTCTTGGCATAACTATCATCTCCTTTTAATATTTGTGTTTATCTTTATTTCTTATATATATTATAAATCAATTATGAACGAATGTCAAGAATAATTTATATTTTTTATTTTTTATAGATTACTCTCCTTTACATATCATCATAATTATAATAAAATTACAATTGATAATAGGATACTTATAATCATTTAGGAGTGGTCTTAAATGGATGAAAAATTTGTTAAAGCAACGGAAATTATAAATGATTCCAGTCATGTTACAGTATTTACTGGAGCTGGAATTTCCGTTGAAAGTGGTATTCCACCATTTAGAGGCGAAAATGGTGTCTGGAATAAATATGATCATGCCCGCTTCCTTGCTTCCTCAAGAAGCCAGTGCAAAAGGGGCCAAAATAATTGAAGTTAACATTAAACCTTCAAATTATACTAATAATATAACAGATATATTTCTAGAAGGTAAAGCAACAAAGGTGATGCAAAAGTTAAATAGAATAATATAATAGAGGTGATTTGATGAAAGATTATTTAATCAGAGCAATAACTACTAATAAAGAAATCAGAGCTCTTGCAGTAAACTCAACTGATACTGTAGAAGAAGCTAGAAAAATTCATAATACAACTCCCCTGGCTACTGCCGCTTTAGGCAGAGTAATGTCTGGAGCCCTTTTGATGGGTTCGCTTGTTAAATCAGGTGAAGAAACTAGTCTTAGTATAAGAGGAAATGGACCAATAAAAAAGATATTAGTTGAAGCAAATCAACAGGGTGAAGTTAGAGGTTATGTTTCCAATCCAAAGCTTCCACTCAAACTTACCAAGTCAAAAAAGTTAGATGTAGCTTCAGCAATTGGTAAAGGTGAGCTGGTAGTTAGGAAAAATTATTTTATGAAAGAACCTTATGAAGGTAAAGTAAAATTAATTTCTGGAGAAATTGGAGATGACTTAAGTTATTATTTTACTAAGTCTGAACAAACTCCTTCTTCTGTAGGAGTTGGTGTATTAGTAGATAAAGATCAAAGTGTAAAAGCAGCAGGTGGTTTTTTAATCCAATTATTACCTGAAGCTTCTGATGAAACTATTGATAAATTGGAAAATAATATTGGTAAAATAAATTCTTTAAGTCGTTTAATTGAAGAAGGAAGAAGTCCTGAAGATCTTTTGGATATTCTTCTTGAAGGTTTTGATTATAGAGTTATGGCTGAAAAAGATGTTAAATATAAATGTAGTTGTAATCGTGAACAGGTAAAAGGAGTTATGATATCTTTAGGAGAAGAAGAGCTTAGAGAAACGCTTAATGAAGAAGGTAAAGTTGAAATAAAATGTCATTTTTGTAATAGCAAATATGAATTTAATGAAAAAGATGTTGAAGAAGCTATTAAAAATAATAATAATAAACAGGAGGGATAATTTTGTTAAAAGAAACTGCAAATATAGTAAGAGGTTTATCTGCTGATGGAGTTGAAAAAGCTAATTCCGGTCATCCGGGAATGCCTATAGGATGTGCAGAAATAGGTAGTCTACTTTTTGGAGAAATTATGGATTTTGATCCAGATAAGCCGGAATGGGTTGATAGAGATAGATTTGTACTTTCGGCAGGTCATGGTTCTATGTTATTATATTCTTTATTACATTTATCAGGTTATGATTTGAGTTTAGAAGATCTTAAAAACTTTAGACAGTTAGGGTCCAAAACTCCAGGTCATCCTGAATATAGTGAAACTCCAGGAGTGGAAACTACTACTGGACCACTTGGTCAGGGAATAGGTAATGGAGTAGGGATGGCTATAGCTGAAAAGATGATGGCTGAAAAATATAATACTAAAGATGAAAAAGTCATTGATCATTATACTTATGTTTTAGCTGGTGATGGCTGTATGATGGAAGGGATAAGTTCTGAGGCATCCTCGCTGGCCGGTCATTTAGAACTAGAAAAATTGATAGTTATTTATGATGACAATGAAATTTCTATAGAAGGAAGTACAGATCTTGCTTTCACTGAATCTGTTGCTGATCGTTATAAAGCATATAACTGGCATGTTATAGAAGATGTAGATGGCAATGATCTTGATGAACTAAGAAAAGCTATTAAAAAAGCTAAACAAACTGATAAACCAACCTTAATTATGGCTCAAACCAGTATTGCCAAACATTCTCCTCAAAAAGAAGGTACAAGTGACGCTCATGGTGCTCCATTAGGGGAAGAAGAAATTAAAGGTTTGAAGAAAAACATTGGTTTACCAGTTGATAAAAAGTTTTATATATCTGAAGATGTTAAAGAATTTTTTGCTAAAAGAAAAAAAGAACTTAAAAATAAAAGAAAAAAATGGGTAGAAACTTTTGAAAAATGGAGTAATAAAAATCCTGAACTTAAAAAAGAATGGGATAATGCAGCTAAATTAGAACTTCCTGAGGATTTAAAGAAAAAAATCAATGATATAGATATTGATTCACCAATTGCTACTCGTAAATCAAGTGGAGCAACTTTACGAAAAATAGCAGATGAAGTACCTTATCTGATTGGTGGTTCTGCTGATTTAGCTCCTTCCAATAAAACTTATCTATCTAAATATGGAGAAATTCAAAAAGATAATTTTGCTGGAAAAAATATTAGATTTGGTGTAAGAGAACATGCAATGGGAGCAATAGCAAATGGAATAGCTGCTCATGGTGGATTTAGACCTTTTGCAGCAACATTTTTAGTATTTACAGACTATATGAGACCTGCTATGAGACTTGCTGCTCTTATGGGTTTACCTGTAATTTATGTTTTCACTCATGATTCTATTTATATTGGGGAAGATGGACCTACACATCAACCGGTTGAACATGTTGAATCATTAAGATTAATTCCCAATCTAAAAGTTATTAGACCTGCTGATGATGATGAAACTAAAGAAGCATGGTATGAAGCATTAAATAGAAAGAATGGACCTACTGCTTTAGTTTTCACAAGACAGAATTTACCACATCTTGAGAAGGAAAATGGAATAAATGGATTTGAAAAAGGTGGTTATATTGTCAGTGGAAGTGTTGAAGATGATGTAGATGTAGTTTTAATGGCCAGTGGAAGTGAAGTATCACTTGCAGTTGAAACTGCCGAATTATTAACTGAAGATGATATTAAATGTAGAGTAGTTTCTATTCCGGATAGAACAAAATTTGCAGAAAATGATCAGAAATATATTAATGGGATTTTAGGTTCACCTGATGTATTAAGAGTTGCTTTGGAAGCAGGTGTTGGCCAGGGTTGGTATCAATTCTTAGGTGATAATCACCATCTTGTTAGTGTAGAAGATTTTGGTGAAAGTGCGCCAGGTCAGCAAGTTGGAGAACATTACGGATTTAAAGCAGAAAAAATAGCTAAAGATATTAAAGATAAACTTTAAAAGAGAATTGGGGGAGATTTTTAGTGAAAAATTATAATGATATTACTTTTGCTTTAGATATAGGAACCAGAACTGTAATTGGCTTAATTTTGGAAGAAAATAAAGACGGCTATAATATTTTGGCTTCAGAAGTGATTGAACATGATAAAAGAGCGATGCTTGATGGTCAAATTCATAATGTAATTGAAGTCAGCAAAATTGTACAAAAAATAAAGAATCGTCTTGAAGAAAAATTAAATATAAATTTAAAAAAGACATCAATTGCTGCCGCTGGTAGAGCTCTAGAAACTGTTACTATTGATTCAGAATTAGTTTTTGAAAATAAAAAATATATTGATGCTAATGATATTCAAAAATTAGAATATGCCGGTATACAAAAAGCTCAAAAAAAATTAGCTGATAATAATCCAAAAAACAGTGCTGGTGATTATCATTTTGTTGGTTATAGTGTTGTTGAATATTATTTAGATGATATTTTTTTAAAAGATCTGGAAGGTCATAAAGGAAAGCAAATTAAAGCTAAATTAATAACCACCTTTCTCCCTCAGGTGGTTATTGATTCCCTTCTTTCAGTTATTAAAAGATGTGATCTTGAGGTAGAACATCTTACTTTAGAGCCTATTGCTGCAGCCAGCATGGTTATACCAAAAGAAATGTATAATTTTAATTTAGCTTTAATAGATATTGGGGCTGGAACTTCAGATATTGCTGTTACCAAAGGTGGATCTATGATTGGATATGCTATGGTTCCTGTAGCAGGAGATGAAGTTACTGAAAGTATTGCTGAAGAATATATGATGGAATATCAATTAGCAGAAAATGTCAAAAGAAAATTAACAGAAAATGATTATCTTGAAAGTAGAAATATTCTTGGAAGTAAAATAAAAATAGAAAGTAAAAATGCTCTGAATTCTATAAAACCTCAGGTAGAAAAAATGGTTAAACTAATTGGGGAGAAAATACAGGAAATTAACCAGAAAAGTCCTCAGGCTTTAATTTGTATTGGAGGAGGTAGTTTAACTCCTTTTTTAGAAGAAGAACTAGAAAAAGAAATGGATATTCCAAAAGAAAGAATTGGTATTAGGGATGGTAATAATTTAGAAAAAGTTAAGGGTGATGTAGAAAATATAGCCGGTACTCAGAGTTTAACTCCAATTGGGATAGCAGTAACAGCCAATGAAAGTAAATCTGAAGCTGTTTTTGTAGAAGTTGAAGTTAATGGAAATAATTTTCAAATATTCAGTTTAAATACTCCTACAGTTTCTGATGCCTTATTAACTGCAGAAATAGATATTAAAAGTTTACAGGCAGAACCGGGAATGGGTTTAACTTATACTCTAAATGGAAATTTGAAATCTATCAAAGGAAGCTTTGGGAAAAGTGCAGAATTGTTTTTAAATGGTAATGAGGCTGACCTAGAAGATGAGATTTCTACTGGGGATATAATAAAATTCAAAAAAGCTAAAAAAGGAAAAGATGCAAAAGCCAAAATCAAGGATATTATAAATAAAAAGTATTTAAAAGAATATAAAATCACTATTAATAATAATAAAACTACTCTAAAACCAAAAATTTTTCAAAATGGGAAACAGGTTTCACTGAATACTGAGGTAAAGGACGGAGCTGAGATTGAATTTAAAAAAATAGAGACAGTTAAAGATGGATTAGCTCAATTACTGGAAATACCTTCAAAAATGATTTCAGATCAAGTTAAAGTCTATTATTTTAATAATAATAAAGTAAGAGTTCCTAAGACTAGATATTTTGCAGAGATAACAAATTCAGATTTGGAATTAAATGATAAAATGCAAAATGATTTAGATATAAAGTTAATAGAAAAAGAAAATGAAATTGATACAATTGAAAATTTATTAAATGAAATGGATTTAGAGAAGAAAGAAAAAACTATAAATCTTGTATTTAATGGAAGTGAACTTGAAATACCAGCTGATAATCAAATTATCAAATGTAATGATAAAAAAGTAGATAAAGATTTTGAAATTAAAGATGGCGATAGAATAAAGATACAAAAAAAAGGAATGACTGTTAATAGATTATTTAAATATATAAATTACAATATTTCTGATTCACTTAAAGAAAATATGGAATTAGTTATTAATGGAGAAAGAGGAAATTATAATGATATAGTTAATTCTGGAGATAATATAAAAATGAAATTGAAGAAAAGGCAAAAGGAGGAGATTTAATGAAATGGGAAGGTAGTATTAGTTTCTTTGGAACTAATGATCTTGAAAAGACAGATCAATTTTATAAAAAATATTTTGATTTAGATATATATAAAGATCAGGGTAAATGTAAAATATATAAAATTCCTGGAGCAGGTATGATAGCTTTTTGTGAACATATGGAAGTTTTAACTAAAAATAAATCTCCAATCATAACTTTTTTGACTGAAAATGTTGATGAAATATATGACAAATTTAATAATATGGATGGAATTGAATTAACAACTCATCCTAAAAAAAATAAAAAATTTAACATTTATCAATTTTTTGCTAAAGATCCAAATGGATATACTCTAGAGATACAAAAATTTCTTGATTGAGGTTGATTATGATGGTTAATATTTTAGATAAAATAAAAAAATTAGCCAATAAATATAATACAGAAATATATTTAACTGGGGGAGCAGTAAGAGATATTATTTTAGGAAATGAAATAAATGATTATGATTTTGCTATAAAAGATGATGTTGAGAAAATAAGCATTGAGTTTTCTGAGACTATTTCTGGCACTCAGCTTGAGTTGGATGAAAAAAATAAAATTTATAGAGTTGTCAAAAATAATATTGATTATGATTTTACAGCTTTAAGAGGAGATAGTATCAAAAAAGATTTAGCAAAAAGAGATTTTACTATAAATGCTATGGCAATTCACCATCATAATTTTAGCAAAATAAAAAATGCTAATAAAAAAAACAATATAAATCAAAAAATAATTTTTGATCCCTACCAGGGAATAATCGATATTAAAAATTCGTTAATAAGAGTTGTAAAATTAAAATCTTTTGAAGATGATCCAATTAGACTTTTAAGGGGAATCCGATTTAAAGCAATATTAAATTTTGATATTGAAAAAAATACTGAAAAATTAATTTATAAAAATAGAAAATTAATAAAAAAAACTGCGCCTGAAAGAATAAGATATGAATTAATAAAAATATTTGAATCATCAAATACTACTGAATTAGTAAATTATATGGAAGATAGAGTTGAAATATTTTCTGTTATTTTTCCAGCTGTAAAAATATTAAAGAATAATGATTATGGTTTCTCCAGTAAAATTAATAGTTGGGAACATGTTCTTGATATGTTAAATTTGAATAATGAGTTTTTTCAAAAACAAGTAATAAATTATTTACCCAAAAAAGATAATATAGCGATGTTAAAATTTGCTATAATATTTCATGAATATAATAATATAATTAACAATAAAAAAATTTCTGAAAATAATAAAAGGATTGAAGAAATATTTAGAAATCTAAAATTTAGCAATTGGGAAATTAAATATATCAATATGATAATAAAATATCATAGTAAAGTTTTTTCTTTATACAATGATAAAAATTTAAACGATAGTAAGATATATGATTTTTTTGAAAAAGTTAGGGATTTTGCCAAAGATATTTTATTTTTGGCTGCCTTAGATTATGTAAGTATTAAAAGATTAGAAGAAGATGGTAACGAAGCTTCTGAGTTTTTGCATTTTATAAATAAGTTATTAAATAGATATGATATTATGATTAAGGCAATTAAAAATCCATTATTAACTGGTGAAGAAATAATTGAGGTTTTAAACATTAGAGAAGGACCTTTAGTTGGTGAATATCTAAAAAAAATAAAAAAACAACAGGCTTTAGGTAAAATAACTACAAAATCTGAGGCAATATTTTACCTAAATAATTTAAATTTTACTAAAGATAATAATAGGTGAGAGCAATGATTATTCCAAGTCCTGCTCCTGCTAGGACTTCAAAAGGGGTATGGCCTACCAGCTCTTTTAAATCAGCTTTTATTTTATTAGGTTTTTTATTTATATGTTCTATATCGAGATTTTTAATAAGATGATTTAAGACATTTGCCTGTTTTCCTACAGATCTTCTTACTCCACTTGCATCATAGATTATTATTAGAGAAAATACAGTAACAATTGCAAAAAGGTCAGAATCAAAACCATATTTTAAGGCAACCATTGTACTTAAAGTAGAAACAAATGAAGCATGAGAGCTTGGCATACCACCAGAACCTACTATTCGTCTAAAATCAAAAGGTCTTTCTGTAAATATTTTCATAAACTGAGCCATAAAAAGTGAAAATAAAGATATATTTAAAATTGACATTTTTATCACCTTTAATTTTATATATTACTAAAATAGAAAAATAAATTTATAATTCATCTTACTTTATTTTATAAAATTTAGGCTTTAACTGCAAGTGTTAATTATATTATTTTATTTATGAAATTAATTTAAATCCAGGAGGGGAGATATATGGCTAATAAAAATAATTTCTCTCTGACAGTTATAGTTATAGTTTTTGCAATAATAACTATATTTGTTGGTTATTTTTTAGGTAATTGGATGATTAGAATGGCTTTTGAAAATCCAGAACAAAGTAATGAAATTTCTAAACAAGAAGTAAATCAAGAGGAAGAGAAAAAAGAAGTTAATATTGATGAAAAAACAGATACAGTAACAACTATTAAAGATCAAAATGGGAAAGTAACGACAGACACATTTTCTAAAGCAAGTTATGCAGTCCAGGTAGGAGCTTTTAATAATTATAATAATGCCCAAAAATTAAAAAAAGAATTAGAAAACCATGGTTATGAAGTTTTAATAACTGAAAACAAACCTCACAAAGTTAGAGTAGGTCCTTCTTCTGAAAAAAAAGGGGCTGAAACTATTAAAAAAGAAATTGAAAAAATTGGATATAATGGTTTTGTTTTAAATATTAATAATTAATAAAATTATTCAATTAAAATTATTTTGTGTAAATTTAAACAACTTTAATTATCCTTGTTATTATATGTCATATAAGTTATAATATATAATGGTTAATATTCATTATTGTTATTTAATACACTTGACAAAGGGGTGTGAAATTAATGAGTTTTCTAACATTCAAACAGGGGATTCATCCTGATTATAAAAAAGAACTTACAAATAAGGAACCCCTAAATGAAGCAAAGAGGCCTAACGAAGTTGTTATTCCTTTACAGCAACACATTGGTGCTCCATTAAATCCAGTAGTTGAAAAGGGAGACCATGTTGATATGGGCCAGAAAATAGGTGATACAGATAGTTTTGTAGCAGCTCCCGTTCATGCTTCTGTTTCGGGAAAAGTAAAAGATATCACCGAAATTCAAACTGCTTCAGGTGCTAAAACACTTTCTGTAATTATTGAAGCAGATGAGGAAGATAAGTTAGCTGAAAATTTAGATAAGCATGAAAATTATGAACATTTATCTCCAGATGAAATAAGAAATATTGTCAGAGAAGCTGGAATTGCAGGTATGGGTGGAGCAATGTTTCCTACACATGTTAAATTATCAGTTCCAGATGACAAAGAAGTTGATTATTTTGTATTAAATGGAGCTGAATGTGAACCATATCTCACAGTAGACCACAGAATGATGGTTGAAAGACCTAATTCGGTCTTAAATGGTATGAAAATAATGATGAAAGCAGTAGATGTCAAAAAAGGGTTTATTGGTATTGAGGAAAATAAGCCTGATGCTATTGATGCAATGGAAAAAGCTGTAGATGATGAAGAGCATATAGAAGTAAAAGTTTTTGAAACTAAGTATCCTCAGGGCGGCGAAAAAATGATGATAAAAGCTGCTTTAGATAGAGAAGTACCTGTTGGAGGTTTACCACTTGATGTGGGGGTAGTAGTAAATAATGTAACAACAGCTGTTGCAGTATCAGATGCTGTTAAAAAAGGTATGCCTTTAATAAAAAGATCTGTAACTGTAACTGGTTCTGGAATTGAAAATCCACAAAATTTTATTTGTAGAATTGGAACAAAAATTGGTGAACTAATTGAACAGGCTGGTGGATTTAAAGATGATGTAGGTAAAATTGTTGTTGGAGGGCCTATGACTGGAAGTGCTCAGCATAGTATAGAAACTCCAATTGTAAAAGGTAGTTCAGGAATATTGGTTTTACCTCCTGAAGAAGTACAATATTCTGAACCTGAACCATGTATTAGATGTGCACGTTGTGTTGATGCATGTCCTATGTCACTGGTTCCAGTTAAATTAGCTAAATATGCTGAACATGATATGTATGAAAAAATGGAAGAATTTAATATTCAAAATTGTATTAAATGTGGATCCTGTTCTTATATTTGTCCATCAAGTAGACCATTACTGCAAAATATTGAAATTGGACAGGCAGAACTTGCTGCTAAGCAGCGTGAAGATGAATAAGGGGGATAGTTATGAAGAATGAAAAATTAGTTATTACACCATCACCACATATAAAAGATGATACATCTTTAAATGAAATTATGTGGACAGTTATAAAAGCATTGATACCTGCTATGTTAGCTGCAATATATTATTTTAGAACCCGAGCTATTTTGCTTATACTGGGTAGTGTTATTGGTGCTGTACTTACAGAATATATTTTTCAAAAAATAAGAGGAAAAAAAATAGCTATTTCTAATGGAAGTGCTATTTTAACAGGAATATTATTAGCTTTAATAGTACCACCTAGTTTACCGATTTGGACAGTAATTGTTGGTAGTGCAGTCGCCATAGGACTTGGGAAACAGGTCTTTGGTGGACTGGGTTATAATCCATTTAATCCAGCATTAGTTGGAAGAGCTTTCTTAGTGGCAGCTTATCCAGTTTTAATGACCAGCTGGACATTTGATGGTAAAACAACTGCTACACCACTTAATTTGATGAAAGCACAGGGGGTAGCAACTGATTATTGGGATTTATTTATAGGCCATATTGGTGGAAGTTTAGGTGAAACTTCTGCTCTTGCAATTTTACTGGGAGCAGCCTATTTGATATATAAAGGTTACATAAATTGGAGGATACCAGTAGGAATTTTAGGAACAGTAGTTGTATTAACAGTTATTTTTGGTCATGATCCTATTTTCCATCTATTTTCAGGTGGATTATTGATAGGAGCTTTTTTCATGGCTACAGATATGGTCACAAGCCCTGTTACGAAAAAGGGACGCTGGATATTTGGATTCGGTGTTGGTTTATTAGTTGTACTCATACGTCTTTGGGGTGGTTATCCTGAAGGAGTTATGTATGCAATTTTATTAATGAATACAGGTGTACCATTAATTGATCGTTATACAAGACCTCGAAGTTTAGGAGAGGTGAGCTAAATGAATAAAAATATTGGCAAATTAGTAATGACCTTAACAATAATTGGTATTATATCAGCTCTTAGTCTGGCATTTGTATATGAATGGACTACTCCTTATATAGAAAAACATGCTGCTAAAGCACGTGAAAGTGGTATTTTTGAAGTAGTTCCTGAGGCTGAAAGTTATGAAGAAGTTACGAAAAATGGAAT
>DATFIM010000242.1 GCA_035270125.1 Halanaerobiales bacterium
AGAGCACCTGACTTTTAATCAGGTTGCCGGAGGTTCGAATCCTCCATGGCTCACCATTTTTCAACGCGGGGTAGAGCAGTCTGGTAGCTCATCAGGCTCATAACCTGAAGGTCGTCGGTTCGAATCCGGCCCCCGCAACCATAATTTTTTAGTTCATTAAATATTTTATTTTAGGCGGGAATAGCTCAATTGGCAGAGCATCAGCCTTCCAAGCTGAGGGTCGCGGGTTCGAATCCCGTTTCCCGCTCCATTTATATTATGGGTCTATAGCTCAGTTGGCTAGAGCATGTGGTTCATACCCACAGTGTCAGAGGTTCGAGTCCTCTTAGACCCACCATAATTATCTACATGGAGAGGTACCCAAGTGGCTGAAGGGGCGGGTTTGCTAAACCTGTAGTAGGGCATTTTCGCCCTAGCGAGGGTTCGAATCCCTCTCTCTCCGCCATGATGAATTTTTTGCCCTCATCGTCTAGTGGTCCAGGATACCAGGTTTTCATCCTGGCGACAGGGGTTCGAATCCCCTTGAGGGTACCATGGGCGAATAGCTCAGCTGGGAGAGCACCTGCCTTACAAGCAGGGGGTCACAGGTTCGAGCCCTGTTTCGCCCACCATTTAAAAAAACGGAGGCGTAGCGAAGTGGTTCAACGCGCCGGCCTGTCACGCCGGAGACCGCGGGTTCAAATCCCGTCGCCTCCGCCATTTTTTTATTTGGAGATATATTTTTTCTCAAATAATTAATTGTGCCGATGTAGCTCAGACGGTAGCAGCGCTTCCATGGTAAGGAAGAGGTCACCGGTTCAAATCCGGTCATCGGCTCCATAGAAGATTTTTGGGGATATAGCTCAGTTGGGAGAGCGCTACACTGGCAGTGTAGAGGTCAGGGGTTCGAATCCCCTTATCTCCACCAATAATACTTTATTAAAAAATAATACTTATATTATACTAATGGATATGGAACAGATATTATATAATGGAGGGGTGCCCGAGTGGCTAAAGGGAGCAGACTGTAAATCTGCCGGCGATGCCTACAGAGGTTCAAATCCTCTCCCCTCCACCATTGTGCGGGAATAGCTCAGTGGTAGAGCGTCACGTTGCCAACGTGAATGTCGCGGGTTCAAATCCCGTTTCCCGCTCCATTCTTAAATTTACAGGCACCTACTGAAGGGTGTCTTTTTTGTTTATTAATTTTTTTGAAATAGATAATAGTAGGTGATAAAATGAGAGATGAAGAAGATATTAATAAAAAAAGATTCTGGAAAATAATTATTTTTTCAATTATATCTCTTTTTATTGTTTTTATTCTTTCAATATCAATTGGATCCAGCTATATACCTTTTAATAATATAATTAAAATATTATTGGGGATTGAACAAAATAATTTAGAAACTCAAAGAATAATAGTAAATAATATAAGATTACCGAGAGTAATTATGAGTTTTCTGGTTGGTTCAGGTCTGGCTATAGCAGGAGTTATTTTTCAAGGAATAATTAGAAATCCAATGGCTGATCCATATATTGTTGGTATTTCAGCTGGGGCTGGTACTGGAGTTACTTTAGCTATAGTTTTAGGTATTAATTTTACTATTTTGGGTATAGGAACTTTGCCTATTATGGCTTTTGTAGGCGCAATACTAACAGTATATGCTGTTTACAATTTAGCGCGTGTTAATAATAAAGTTCCAGTAATGACTTTTTTATTAGCAGGGGTAGCAGTAGGTTATGTTTTAAATGCATTTACTTCTTTTTTAATGGTTATTGGATCAAATGAATTACATCAAATTGTTTATTGGTTAATGGGTTCTATTGCGAACAGCAATTGGCATGAAATAAAAATGATTTTACCTTATTATATTATTGGATTATTACCAGTTAGTTTTTTTCTAAATGATTTAAATATAATTTTACTAGGTGAAGAAAATGCACAATATTTAGGTGTTGATGTAGAAAAAGTAAAATTAATTTTAATAGTTTCAGCAACAATGATTACAGCAGCTGTAGTCTCAGTTAGTGGTAGTATCGGATTTGTAGGACTTATAATTCCTCATATAACTAGAATGTTAGTTGGACCTGATCATCGAAAATTGTTACCATTTGCAGCAATTTTTGGTGGTATTTTTATGATGATTTCTGATGATTTAGCTAGATTTTTACTTTCACCACTTGAAATTCCAGTTGGAATAATTACTTCACTTGCAGGTGGTCCTTATTTTATTTATCTTTTACGCAAGAAAAAGAATAGTAGTTGGTGATTTATATGTTAAATATTAAAAATTTAAGTTTTAAATATAAAAACGAAGAAGTTCTTAAAGATATTGACTATCATTTAGAAAAAAATGATTTCGTTGGTATAATTGGGCCAAATGGTTCAGGAAAATCTACTTTACTTAAAAATATTAGTAGAATTCTTAATCCAAATAAAGGAGTTATTTATCTTGATCAAAAATTGTTAAATCAATATAGTAGTAAAGAACTTGCAAAAAAAATGGCTGTAGTACCACAAAATACAAATGTAGATTTTAATTTTACAGTTTATGATATTATTATGATGGGTAGAAATCCTTATCAGGGTAAATGGGGAAAAATTAATGAGAAAGATAGTGAAATTGTAAACGAAGTAATGGAAGTTACTGATACTAAATATTTGGAAGATAAAAAAATAAATCAGTTGAGTGGAGGAGAAAGACAGCGAGTTATTATTGCAAGATCACTTGCTCAAAAACCTGATTTATTATTACTTGATGAACCAACTTCAAGTCTTGATATTAATTATCAGGGTGAAATTTTTGATTTAATTTCTGAGTTAAATCAAAAGCTATCTTTAACTATAATTGTAGTTTCTCATGATTTGAATTTAGCAAGTCAGTATTGTGATGAATTAATATTATTATCACAAGGTAAAATTTATGCTGTAGGTAGTCCAGAAGAAGTACTTACTGAGAAAAATATAAGAGAAGTGTATAATACTGAAGTTATAATAAAAAGAAATAATATTACTGATAGACCTTATGTTACTTTGGTTCCTCGAAATTATCAGGTTATGGATACTCCTAAAGGGGAGAGAATTCATATTGTAGCTGGTGGTGGTTCTGGAAGTGAACTTTTTAAAAGATTAAATAAAGAAGGTTATACAAATATTAGTTGTGGAGTTTTAAATCAAGGTGATAGAGATTGGGAGACTGCTCGCAAATTAAATTATAAAATTGTGGAAATTCCTCCATTTGATTATGTAGGAGAAATAAGTTCTGGAAGAAATAAAGAAGAAATGGAAAAAGCAGAAATTATAATTGTAACTAATACCCCATTTGGACACGGGAATCTGGGTAATCTTAAAACAGTTTCTGAGATGAATGATAAAGATATAATAGTAGAAGCTAAAAAAGATTTTTCTTATAGAGATTATACAGATGGGAAAGCACAAAAATTTTGGAAAAAAATAATAGATAAAAACAATACTCATATATACAAAAATACTTCAGAAATAATAAAAAATCTTAACAAATTACTAGATTGAATAATTTTTTTGGTTGTGCTATTATAAAAACAGGTATGTTAAACAAAAAATATATAAAAAAGGATGCCGATAAAGATGATAGAATCAGCCTCTTTAGAAGATGAATATTTCATTGTATTAACCCTTAAAGGTAAAGTATCTCGTTTGGCTAATAGAGTTCAAAAATTAATTGCTGAGCATTATGAAGTATATAAAGGTGAAAATTATCCAGTTTTACATGTAACTATTGATCGAATTAATAAGGAAAAATTGGACCAGGCTGTTAAGATTTTAAATGATTTAATTACAAATATTGAGCCGATAAAAATCAAAATTGAAGAAATTGATTGTTTTGAAGTATCTGAAGGTGATGATTTATTACTTTTAGATGTAAAAAATACTGGTTCTCTTTTATCATCAGCTAAATTATTACATAATAAATTTGTCGAGGAAAATATTTCTACAATTGATAATTATGAAGATTGGGATTTTCATATTACAATTATAAATAATAATTTTGCAACTAATCCTATTTCTAAAAAAGATTTTTCTGAAATTCAATATTTACTTCAAGATTTCAAAGTTCCCTTTAATTCTTATGCAGATAAATTAGAAATTTGGCAGGCAAGTCTCGAACCAGAAGAAAGAGTATTAAAAAGTTATGATTTATCAGGTGGTGAAAAGAAAAATGAGTAATGAATTAAAAGCTATTATTTTTGATTTAGATGGAGTTGTAACTGATACAGCAGAATATCATTATAAAAGCTGGAAATTGCCATTAAAAGAAGAGGGGATAGATTTTACTGAGGAGGAGAATGAAAAATTACGTGGGCTTTCTAGAAGAGACTCAGTAAAAACTATAGCTCAGGTTAAACAAGTTGATTTTACAAAAGAAAAAGAAGATGAAATCATGAAAAAAAAGAATGATTATTATCAGGAAATAATTGGTGATTTAAATAAAAATGATATGATCAGTGGAATATATCAAATACTTTTAGAGTTAAAAAACAAAAAATATAAATTGGCGGTTGCATCTGCTAGTAGAAACGCCAAACAGGTTATTAGAAGTTTAGAATTAGATAATTTTTTTGAATTAATAGCTGATGGAAATAGTGTGAAAAAATCAAAACCTGCACCTGATTTGTTTTTATTTACTGCCCAAA
>DATFIM010000243.1 GCA_035270125.1 Halanaerobiales bacterium
GAAATTGATAAAGATTATGATTTGAAAAAATTAAAATCAAATTTAAAAGATAATGGCTGGATTTTAATGCATGAAAACGATATGGAAAATCTTGATTTGGTTTTTAATAAGGGTTATACACCTCAGGGATTTGCTGAAAAAGTATTTCATCTACATGTTCGTTATTTAGGTGATTGGGATGAATTATATTTTAGAGATTATTTAATTAAATATGAAAAGGTAGCAGATGAATATGGAAAATTGAAAAAGAAATTAGAAAAAAAGTATAAACATGATCGCGATGCCTATACTGAGGCAAAGAGTGATTTTATAAAAAAATGGACTAAAAAAGCCAAAAAAGAATTTGGGGATAGATATTAATTGATTGAAATAAAATTAAAAAGGAAAATTATATTTTTTATTGAATAGATTATATAGGTTAAGATTTACAATATTACTACAATATCATTTTAGACAATCTCATAAGGAGGGGTAAATTTTGAAACGTATAAGAAAAAGTTTATTAGTTTTAGCCGTTATTATGTTAGCTTTAACAGTTTCTTTTACTGCTTTTGCTGCAGGTCATAATACTGTTGAAGGGCAGGTTAAGGAAGTACAGAAATACGGTAATCTAACCATGGACATTAATCCATCAGAGTTTTATGATGCTGGTTTTGAACTGGGGGATATGTTAACGGTAACTGTGGGTGAGAAAGAATTAGAAATGCCTTTTGTTACTGACTATAGTGATGTAGATACCAATAATCTTCTGGTAAGACATGACAAAGATGCTGACATAATAGTAGTAGCAATCAATATGGGTGATTTTGCAAAAACCTATGAGGTAGAAGTTGGAGATGAACTTAGTTTTGAAATGAAAGAAAAAGAAGGTTATTTATCCGGATATCTTTTACATCAGCTTGATAGAACAAATAAGCGTTCTGATTATACTCTAGATTCTGTATATGCAAACTTTAGAAGTATTGCAACTACAGGTATAAATCCTGGAGTAGTCTACAGAAGTAGTAGCCCAATAAATAATGAACTTAATAGGGCTAAATATGCTGATGAGCTGTCAGAAGCAGTTGGAATAGAAACAGTTATAAATTTATCAGATTCAAAAGAAAAAGCTGAAGAATATATGGCTGAACAGAGTCAAAAATCAGATTATTATAGCTCTCTTTATGAAGATGGAAATGTAATTACATTAAATATGGGTGTAGATGTAAATGGTGAAGATTTTGGAAAGAAATTGGCTGAAGGTCTTAGATTTATGATTGAAAATGAAGGACCATATCTGATTCACTGTACAGAAGGAAAAGACCGTGCCGGTTTTACAGGTGCTTTACTTGAAGCTTTAATGGGAGCATCAGTTGAAGAGATTAAAGATGATTATATGAAGAGTTTTGAAAATTACTATAAAATAGAAGAAGGCAGTGAAAAATATAAGGCCATAGTAGAAAGTAATATTATGGTAACACTTACTACAGTACTTGCTGATAAAGAAAAAGGTGCAGATATTTCTGATGTAGATTTTGAAAAAGCTGCTGAAAATTATTTAAAAGAAATAGGTCTGGATTCAAAAGAAATTCTGAGACTTAAAGCAAGAATGGCAGCTCAACCTTATTATCAGGAACCAAATACTACTGCTACTGTTGAAGAAATAGAAAAGTATGGTCATGCTTCTACAGATCTACTTATTGAAGATTTTTATGATATGGGATTTGAACATGGTGATATGGTAACTGCTATTTTTGATAATGGTTTTGTAATAGAAGCTCCATTTTTAGATGGATATTATGTTGATAAAGGAGATCCATTAATTAGAGCCTATCCAGATCATGAAAAAATCGCAGTAGCTATAAATTATGGTGAAGTTAATAAAGTAGCTGAAGTAGGTCCAGGAAATAAAGTTGCTTTAATGATGTCTGAACCTGGTGAATATAGGACCCAATATGAAATAAGAAAATTAGAAAGATCAAATAATCGTAAAGATTATGATTCAGATAAAGAATTTGCTAACTTTAGAAATATTAATCTCGGTGATATCGCTGAAGGAGTAGTTTATAGAAGTTCAAGTCCAATAAATAATGAGCTTGGAAGAGCGTCTTTTGCTGATGATTTAATTAAAGAGGCTGGGGTTAATACTGTTGTAAATATGGCTGATAACAAAGAAGAACTAGAAAAATATAGAAATGCTGATGACTTTGATTCTCCATATTATGCAAATCTATATGATAATGATAAAGTATTGGCTCTTGATATGAAAATTGCCTTTGCCACTGATGAATTTAGAAGTAATGTAATTAAAGGTCTGGAAT